>NZ_WWCX01000009.1:0-123630 GCF_009857655.1 Duganella vulcania | reverse complement strand
GCCTTGAGCTCTTTGAAGGGTCGTTCGAGACCAGGACGTTGATAGGTCAGGTGTGGAAGTGCAGTAATGCATTAAGCTAACTGATACTAATTGCCCGTACGGCTTGTCCCTATAACCTTAGCAGGTTATGGTGAATGAGAAGTACGTTGAAACGTTCGTTGATACAACTTCATTACCTAAATTACTTACTAATTCCAGATTCTGGGCGACGCGAATGCGCGCAGCCCGTACAAGTCAATGCCTGATGACCATAGCAAGTTGGTCCCACCCCTTCCCATCCCGAACAGGACCGTGAAACAACTCTGCGCCGATGATAGTGCTGCAACCAGTGTGAAAGTAGGTTATCGTCAGGCTAGTTATATAAAGAAGCCCCTTCTGGTGATCCAGTCGGGGCTTTTTTGCGTTTGTCGATCCTGACCCCGCGCACGATTGAAACCACTCTTGTCAAATGATTCAGCCTGAGGTGTAATGCTCATCCTCAACATAGTAAATCATTAATCTTGCGGCTACCCCGCATCAGGAGTGCGATCCGCATGCTCGACCAGGCTTTATCTTTTGTGCTCGACGGCTATACCCAGTCCAGCCGCCTGCTGCGTCTGAGCACGCCGATCGGCACCGACAAATTACTGGCCGAATCGGTGCGCGTGGAAGAGTCCATAGGCTCCGGCTACACCTTCCGCATCGAAGCGCTGTCGACCGATGCCGACATCCCCTTGAAGTCGCTGCTCGGCCAGCCTGCCTTGCTGGAGCTGCTGACCATTGCCGGCACCGACGCGCCGCGCCCTTTCCACGGCCATATCACTTCGGTGGAACTGCATGGCTCCAACGGCGGTTTCGCGCGCTACCAGTTGACCGTCGAACCGTGGTCCGCCTTCCTTGGATTGGGACGCGACAGCCGGATATTCCAGGATATGAACGTGTTCGACATCATCGACGCGGTATGCGCCAGTTACGAAGGCCAAGGCCGGCTGACGCCTTTGCGCCGCTTCGATATCCTCGACCGCGACGTCTATGCCAAGCGCAGCCTGACCACGCAGTACCAGGAAAGCGATCTCGCCTTCATCACCCGGTTGATGGAAGAGGAAGGCCTGTTTTATTTCTACGAACACAGCGGCGACGCCGACAGCCCAACGCTCGGCAGCCACACCATGGTCATCGCCGACCACAATGGCAGCTTCGTCGCCAATGCCCAGCCGGTCATCCGCTACACCCAACCGGGCGCTGTCATGCGGGAAGACAGCCTGGACCGGTGGCGCACCGAGATGCGCCTGCAGACCAACGCGGTCAGCCTGCGTAGCTGGGATTACCGCTCCCTGGGCACGCGCCGCGTCAGCGCCAGCGGCGAGGGCCCGATGCTGGCCAGCGACGATGTGCCCGGCGCCTATGCCTACACCAGCCGCGAACACGGCCAACGCATGGCGGACCGCCAGGTGGAGGCCTTGCAGGCCAGCCGCGAAATCCATGTCGGCGCTGGCACGGTCCGCACGCTGGCGCCCGCGACCACCTTCACGCTGCAGGGTGTCAGCCAGCTTGACGCGGCCGACAGCGACCAGCAGCGCCAGTTCCTCATCGTTCGGGTTGTGCACCTGATGCACAACAACCTGAGCGCGGAAACCCAGGGCAGCATTCTCAAGATGCTGGGCAAGGGACCGTTGAGCGCCGCGCTGGAGGAAGAAACCCGCGGCAGCCTGCATGCGGTCGGCTCCACCATCGCCGAGCGTCCGCTGTACCGCAACCGCATCGACGCCATTCCCGCCGCCACGCCTTACCGCAGCCTCGCCAGGACCGAGCGTCCCGTGATGCGGGGGCAGCAAAGCGCGATCGTGGTCGGCCCGGCCGGCGCCGTCGTGCACACCGACCGCGATCATCGCATCAAGGTACAGTTTCACTGGCAGCGCGGCAGCGCCAGCCACAGCCGCCTCGACCATCCGGCCGCCGCCAGCCACACCGGCGCGCCCGCCGACGACACCGCCGGCACCTGGGTGCGGGTGGCCACACCGCTGGCCCCGGTGGCCGGCGCCAACTGGGGCAGCAACGCGGTGCCCCGCGTCGGCCAGGAAGTGCTGGTCGATTTCATCGAGGGCAATATCGACCGCCCGGTCGTAATCGGCGCGCTCTACAACGGCAAGGGCGCGGAGGACGCGCAGCACAACACGGTGGCGCAGGGCGGGGGCGCCTCGACCGGCAACGCCAGCGCCTGGTTCCCTGGCGCCACCGGCGCCCACGCGCATCCGGCGGCGCTGTCGGGCTTGAAGTCGCAGGCCATGCAGGCGAGCCAGCAGGGCGCCGGCAGCTACAGCCAGCTGGTGTTCGACGACACACCCGGCGAGCCGCGCCTGGCGCTGCAACACCACGCCGCGCCGCACGCCGGCACATCCGAGCTCAACCTGGGGCAGCTGCGCCACCAGACCGACAACCAGCGGCTGGCGCCCGCCGGCTTTGGCGCCGAGCTCAAGACCGAGCACAGCGCCGCGCTGCGCGCCGGCCAGGGCATGCTGCTGACCAGCCACGGCGGCAGCGGTGCCCAGCTCGATTCCAACGAGGCGCGCAGCCAGGCCGAAGCGAGCCAGCAATTGCTCCAGCAACTGGCGGAGACCGCGCAAAAGCACAACGCCAAGCTGGCCGGCGAAAAGGCGCCGGCCGAGATGCCGGCGGTTGCCGCGATGGCGCACAGCGCCGAGGTGCTGGGCCGCAGCGCCAGCGGCAGCGATCAACAGGACACCAGCGGCGGCCTCGGCATGGCGGCGGCATATCGCGAAGCGCATCTGCAGTTGTCCAGCCCGGCTGGCATCGCGGCGGTGACGCCCGCCAGCGCCGTGCTTGCCGGGCAAGGCAGTTCCAGCCTGGCGGCGGGGCAGGATATCAACCTGGCCGCGCAAGCCAACAGCCTGCACCTGGTCGCCGGCGGCATCAGCCTGTTCACCTATGGCAAAGCGACCGCTGCGCAGAAGCCGAACCAGGAAACCGGCATCCGCCTGCACGCTGCCAGCGGGCGCGTCAGTAGCCAGAGCCAATCGGGACCGACGCGCCTGACGGCCGACAAGGCCATCACCGTGGCCAGCGTCGCGCGCTCGGTCAACGTGACCGCCAAGCAGCATGTGATGCTGACCGCGCAGGGCGCCCACCTGAAACTAGAAGGCGGCAACATCGAGCTGCACGGCCCCGGCACCATATCCTTCAAGGCGTCCCAGAAGGAACTGACCGGCCCCGCCAGCGCCACCGCCGAGCTGCCGCGCCTGCCGAACGGCGAGCTCAATTTGACCCAGTCGGTGCGCCACGCCTACGCCGCGCAATACCAGGTGCTGCGTGGCGAGCAGCGGCTCGCCCAGCAGCCGTACCTGCTGAAGCTGCCCGACGGCAGCCTGCACTATGGCCTGACCGACGCCAAGGGCAAGACCATCAAGGTCGGCACCCAGGAACCCAAGCCGGTCGAGCTGACCTTGCTGGCCAAGGATAGCTGGGACCAGGAAAACATCAACGTGTGGCACCAGGAAATGGATCGCCACTGGGACTGAGCGCTATGCGCGCGGTCCTTCGTCACCGGGAGATAGCAGCAAGATGGGTATCAAGAATAAATTCAGTGCGGCGCTTGTCGCTGCGGGCGTGGTGTTGGTGCATGCGGGTTGCAGCGCCGGCGACCAGGCGCCCTGGCGCGAGCAGATGCAGTGCGGCGACACGCAGTATGTGATCGAGTCCGACTGCAAGCCGAGCAACGACGCCGCCACGCTGAACCAGTGCAAGGCACAGACCCTCAGCGTGAGCCACGGCGGCAAGACGCGCAAGGCGACCCTGCCGGAGTTGAACAAAGTCAGCGCCAAGTCCATCGTCGAGACCGGCGGCAAGGTCAGCAAGCTGTTTGTCACCCAGTGGGCGTGCGCGCGCGGCGACAAGGGCGACGTCGCGGTCATGTATTACTCGATCGGCGGCGGCTCGGCGCCGTACGCGGAAGCCTATTCCATCTATGACGAGGCCGGCGCGCTGATCGAAAACGAGGACAGCGCCAAATACGAGCAGGCGCTGGCGCACAGCGACGGCCACATGAAGAAAGTCAAATCGATCATGCCGCGTTAAGGGCCGGGAGTTGCCAGTGTCCACCATCTACGAGATCTTGCGCGCGTCCAAGGGGGCCGCGTACAGCGAAGACAAGATCAAGAAATACTCCTACCTGCACATGCAGCCCAAGATCGACAAGCCGGCCGGCGCGCTGGCCGGGCTGTCGCGCATCCACGGCGACGCCTCGCCGCAGGTGCAGGACCGCATCATCGACATGCTGGTGGAGATCGGCGCGCGCTACAAGCTGCCGTACCGCGATATCGCCCACATGCTGTTGTTCTGCAAGATCGAGTCGGGCTTCAACCCCGACGCGGCGGCCGGCACCACGTCCGCCGCCGGCCTGGGCCAGTACACCAAGGCCACCGTGGAAGAGGCCGCCAAAGAGGAAGTGTCGAAGAAGCGGCTGGGCTTTGTGCTGGAACTCGATGGCCATGTGTTCGACGCCGAACGCGGCGCCTACGGCATCGCGCTGTCGTACATGATCGCCAAGGAACGCGCGATCAAGTATTTCGGCAAGAACTATGAAAAGAATTTATATCTTTTCCACCACGAGGGCTGGTACTTCCAGGCGACCGCCGACAACATGGCCGAGGAACGTCCGAAAGCCGTGCTCAAGATCATCCAGACCAAGATCCTGCCCTTCCTCGATCCGCTGGAAAAGCTGCTGTCGGCAAAGACCAACCTGTCGTTCAAGCTGCTGACCAAGGACGACAAGCCCTACGCCGGCCAGCCGTACGTGGCGATCTACCCCGCCAAGGCCGGCACGCAGGGACGCCCGGTCAAGGTGCAGGGTAGCAAGGACAAGCCTGAAGTCGTGCTCGGCAAGACCGACGGCAACGGCCATACCTCGCCTATCATCGCTCCCGGCCTGTCGGAAGTGCTGTTTGTGATCCTCCATCCCGATTACAAGGATCTGCTGCAGGTGAACGGCAACAGCGTGGAAGAGACGCACGAGGTAAAGGACCATGAAACCTTGTCGAAGATCGCCAAGGACCATCACACGACGGTCGCCGAGCTGCAGAAGATCAACCATATCGCCAATCCGAATCAGCTCAAGGTCGGCCAGCAGCTCAAGCTGCATGAAGGCGAGTATCTGTGGCGGCGGCCGCCGATGTCGCTCATCGGCGCCTATCTGCAGCAGGCGATGAATGTGCATCCGGCGGCGGTACCCGCGATGGTCGAGCACAAGCGCAGCCATATCGTCCTGCCCCAGGGTAACCAGGCGCAGCAGCACGCCGGCACCCAGCAGGTGGTGGCCATACGCGGCGGCGCCACCAGCGACGAGCTCGCGCAGCGCAAGAGGGAAAAAGCCGTCAAGCATAAGACGGTGGAGAAGGACATCAAGAAGCAGGTGGTGAAGCCGCCGCCGGCCGCCGGCAAGGCGATCAAGGAAGGCTTGCTGTTCCCGTTCGAGCAGCGGCCGTCGGCCTCGTACCACGAGGGGGCCCGGCAATTCAATTCCAGCCGCGGCGTGCGGCGCCACGCCGGTTGCGACCTGTACGCCCCGGTCGGCACCGAGGTGCGGGCGATGGCCGACGGCGTGATCCTGCAGTGCTATCCGTTCTACTGGCATACCGACGCGGTGGAAGTCGACCATGGCGACTTCATCGTCCGCTACGGCGAGGTGGCGCCGCGCAGCGCCAAGGAACAGCAGGCCATGCGCGGCAAAGAGGTCAAGCGCGGCGACGTGATTGGCAAGGTCGGCCAGCTGATCAAGGAGAACGGCACGCGCCACAAGGACACGATGTTGCATCTTGAGCTGTACAGCAGTACGCTGTCGACCGCCAAGAGCCCACTCAGCGACAAGAAGCGCGGCCCGTTCCAGCGCCGCGCCGATTTGATGGACCCGACCGCGACGCTCGACAAGTGCGTGATGACTTAAGCCCGACCCTATAATCGACTTGAACAACATGAAAACAAGCTACGCCATGCTGGGCCTGTGCCTGGCCATCAGCGCCTGCGCCCAGGCGCAAAGCGAACCGACTCCCGCGGAGCACGTCTTTGACGTGCTGGCCTCGCCCAAGCTCTTCACAAGTAACTGGAAGCAGGCGATGCAGCAGCTGGCCCCGTGGTGCAAGCCAAGCACGCGTCCCGAGCGCGAACAGATCAAACGCGGCAATGTCGAATGCGGCGAAAACGTCAAGGCCGACAGTTTCGCGATGTCGCCTGAAATGGGCGGCAATATCGAGCTGGTGCAGGCCTCGTTCGGCGGCGCGGCCAACTGCGCCTACGTCAAGAAGATCCTGACCCGGAATTTCGGCAAGCCGAGCAAGGTGAAGGGCGAATGCGAAATGGAATGGAAGATCAAGCCGGCAGGCAAAGGCGGCCCGCAGCGCTATGCGAGCTTCCAGGCCACCACCGACGACGACAAGCTGTACTACACGCTGGGTGTCGAGCAAGGTCCGTGACCGTGCAATAGCTCGCGGTACAACGACAGCAGCCTGGCTGCTTCGTGATCCCAGCGGTAGGTGTGTTCGATGGCACGCCTGCCGTTGGCGCCCAGCCTTTCCGCCAGCGCCGGATTGGACCGCAGGAAGCTGATCGCGTGCGCAATCTCCTCCGGCTTGCCGGGATCGACGCATAAGCCGCAGTCGGCCGCCTCGATGATGCCGCGCCAGAGCGGAAAGCCGGAAGCGATCACCGGCAG
The DNA here is from genome assembly GCF_009857655.1 of Duganella vulcania. Classification (NCBI taxonomy): domain Bacteria; kingdom Pseudomonadati; phylum Pseudomonadota; class Betaproteobacteria; order Burkholderiales; family Oxalobacteraceae; genus Duganella; species Duganella vulcania. The sequence continues at coordinate 116,930 of NZ_WWCX01000009.1, read as the reverse complement.
GCCCGCCGACATGTATTCGAACAACTTGATCGGCAGCGCGTTCATAAAGTTCGGCTCAGGATGCAAGGTGACCAGGCCGCAAAAGCTGCGCGCCATGATGGCCGCCACCTCCGCGCGGTCGACGAAACCGCATTCCTCCACATGGCGCCAGCCCGGGCAAGCCGCGAGCTCGTCGCGCAGCGTGGCGGAGTCGAACCGTCCCGCCAGCAGCAGTTTGCAGGAGGCCAGGTCGAGCGCCTGGACGATTTGCCGGATGCCGCGCATTTCATTGATCGCACCGACGTAGCAGACGCTGTCGCGCACGCTGCGCTGCGGGCGAGGATCGGCGGCCAGTTCGCCGACCATCGGATAGTTATGAATCACGGCCACCCGTCTCGCGCTGTGCCTGAACAGGGCACCGATATGCGGCGTGGCCGCGACCATCGCCGCGCAGCGTCGCGCCGCAAAGTGTTCGACGGCGCGTGCCGCCGCACCGATGGCATGGCGCAGCGGTGAGGGTATCCAAGGCTTGGACTGGATGTCGGCGCCGAGGTCCTCGTGCAGGTCGATGATGACCTGCTTGCCCTGCCAGGCCAGCAACACGCCGTAGGGGATCAGCTCGGGATCGTGGACATGGTAAATCCGGGCATCGAGTGCCCTGGCGATCCGGTAGGTGCGCCAGGCATGGGCCAGCACGCGCCGGACCCGCCCGCCGCCGGACGGCGGCAGCCGGTGCAGCGTGACGCCGGCGGCGGCGGCCTCCGCGGCCTGCTCCGCGGAGGCGCCGATGACCAGATGGACATCGTGCCCGGCGGCCGCCAAGGACACGCACTGCTTATGATAGATGCGGATGTCCAGCCCGTGATGCACGGACGAGAGATGGCAGACCCTGCTCATGCCCGGACCTCCCGCCGGCCCGCTTGCCTCGGCGCGGCCACCGGCGCCCGCGTCGGGTTGACCAGCCACGCCAGCAGCAAGGCCTCGTCGAGCAGTTCGGGTGAGCGCGACAGGGCCGCATCGGACAGGTGCGCGTCGAGTTGCGCATCCGGTTTCAGGGCGCCGCTCAAGGCCGTCCGATGATCGAAGATCCGCGCGCGCAAGCTGGCGCCCAGGCCTTGCGCGATCCAGTCCTGGGTCACATCGAAGCCGCGTTTTGTCCGGTTCAGCCGTATCTGGTCCGGCACCAGGCCGCCGGTGATGCGGCGCAGGGCCCACTTGCCAAAGCCGTTGCCGATCTTGAGCCGCACCGGCAGCGCCAGCGCAAATTCAACCAGCCGGTAGTCGAGGAAGGGCAGGCGGCTCTCGACGCCGCAGCCCATCGAATTGCGGTCCTCGTAGCGCAGCAGGGTGGGCAGGCTCCAGCGCTGGATGTCGGCGATCTGCCGGTCCGACAGCGACAGACCAGACTCTCCCCACAGGTTGTGCGCCTCCGCCTCCCACGCGAGCAGGCGGAACGGCTGGGCCTTGCCGTTCTGGTAGCGGGCCAGGTTTTGCAGGTAGATGCGCGCCTGCCGCGCCTCGTGCGCCAGCATCAGGGCCAGCGAGTAGAGCAGGCGCAGCGCGCCTTCCGGCTCGCGCGCCCGCAGCGCCTCGCGCAAGGCGATCGGCATGAACTTCCGGTAGCCGGCAAAGATCTCGTCGCTGCCCTGGCCGCCGAGCAGCACCTTGAATCCGGCCGCGCCGGCGTCGCGGAAGACGGCGTTTTGCGCGATCGGGCTGAGACCGGAAAACGGCGCTTCCTGGAAGGCCATCGTGGTCTCCAGCATGTCGCACAACTGGCTGCGGTTCCAGCGCGGCCAGACGAAGCTGACGTCGATGCCCGCCGCGTCCGACATGGCCAGGGTGGCCGGTCCCTCGGACGCGCGCGCGGCCGGCGAACCGAACGAGAACGCCCGCAACCGCATCGCCTGGCGCCGCGTGGCGCAGGCGATGGCCGCGGAATCGAGGCCGGCGCTGAGCGACACGGCCAGCGGCACATCGCTGCGCAGCCTGAGGCCGATCGCGCTGTCGAGCCAGTCGCGGCATTGGTCCAGCAGTGCGGGAACGCCGATGCCGGCCATGGCGGCGCGGCGCGCGGCCACCGCCGTGGCGAGGCAGTACCAGCTGCCTTCGCCGACCTCGATGCGCCCGGCGGCGAGCTGGAACTTGACCCAGCCACCGGCCGGCACGGAGGCGACGTGCTTGAACGCCGATCCCGATTGCTCGGTTTCATAAGCCTTGTAGCGCACGCCACGGGCGCAATACGCGGTGTCGATCTCGGCCCCCACCTGTTCGGCCACGGCGGCTGCCGACGAGCCGAAGGTCAGCGCGCCATCCGCGCGCCGGCCCCACAGCAGCGGTTTGACGCCGAAGCGGTCGCGCACCAGCCACAGCTCGCCGCTGCGCTGGTTGAAGGCGGCGAAGGCGAACATGCCGTTCAGGCGCGGCAACGCATCCGTGCCCCAGACGGCCCAGGCGCGCAGCAGCACCTCGGTGTCGCTGCCGCCGCGAAATGTTTGGCCGGCGCCACGGAGTTGCTCGCGGATCTCGCGATAGTTGTAGATTTCGCCGTTGTAGACGATCCACCAGCCGCTGCCGGCATCGACCATCGGCTGCGCGCCCAGTTCCGACAGTTCGATGATCGCCAGGCGGCTGTGGGCCAGCATCACGTGGTGGGTGCCGAAGGTGAGGTGTTGGTCGCCGCGCGCATCGGGCCCGCGGCGGTCGATGAAACGGAACGCGGCCGCCAGCGCGGCGCGCCGGCGCTCCGCTCCGTCATGGCTGATCAGTCCCCAAATGCCGCACATGGTTGGGCGCTCCGCTTCGTGATTGGTCACTCGGATCGTAGCCGATCACGCTCCGGCGGGGGCGATATCGCTCAACCGTGCGTGGATGGGGCTGCTATGGCGCGCGAAGGATTGGTTGGACCAGTCAGGCCGATTCCATCCTGCTGACAACGTAATCGATGTGCGCCTGCATGGCGGTGCGGGCCGCTTCCGGGCGGCGTCCGCAAATGGCCAGGCAGATGGCGCGGTGTTGTTGCAGCAGTTGGCCCGAGACTTCGGTGTCGAGCTTGCGCAGGCTGGAGCCGTTCAACGTGATGTGCTCGCGCAGGATGCCGAGCACGCTGGCGTGCAGGTGCAGGAACATGCTGTTGTGCGAGGCCAGCGCGATCGCCTCGTGCAGGCGGGCGTCGATGGAGGCCTCGGCCGCCTGGTCGCCGTCGGTGCGGGCTTGTTCCAGGCCGGTCAACAAATCGCGGATCCGTCCGTGTTCCTCGTCATTGCCGCGCAGCGCGGCGTAGTAGGCCGTCGCGCCTTCCAATACGCGCCGGAATTCCAACACATCGCCCAGCACGGCCGGATGGTCGGTCACCAGCTGCCCCCACGGCGACGCCGTGCTGGTGCGCAGCTGGTCGCTGACGAAGACGCCGGCCCCAGGCCGGCTGCGCAACAATCCCCGCGCCACCAGCCGCTGCAACGCCTCGCGTATCGTGTTGCGCGACACCTCGTATTGCTCCGCCAGCGCGCGTTCGGACGGCAGGCGCGCATTGGCAGGATAAGTGCCGTCCAGCAGCGCCGTCTCCAGCCTGCGCAACACCCCCTCGACCAGTCCGCTTGTTTTCATTTTGATATCCCCTGTTGTATCCGCTGGTCCAACCAATTTGCGGCGGCCTCGACGCACGGGAATTATGGAGCTTGTCCGACGAATAAGCAAAAACAGAGGAGACCTCACATGCTAGCGCGACACTATCCGCCCGGCCCGGACAAGGCCAACCCACACGTTTACCTGTTCGGCACCTGCGTGATCGACCTGTTCATGCCGGAAGCCGGGCTCGATGCCGTGCGCCTGCTGGAGCGTGAAGGTCTGACGGTGCACTTCCCGCGCGGCCAGAGCTGCTGCGGCCAGCCAGCCTACAGCAGCGGCAATCCGGAGCAGGCGCGCGCTGTGGCGCGCGCACAACTTGACCTGTTTTCCCAACCCTGGCCGGTCATCGTGCCGTCCGGTTCCTGCGCCGGCATGATGCGCCATCATTGGCCCACGCTGTTCGACGACGATCCGCAAGCCGCCGCCAAGGCGCGCGAGTTGGCGAAGCGCGTCTATGAACTGAGCGAATTCCTGCTGCATGTATTGCACGTGAATTTTGCGCAGACCTCGTCGCAACCGGACGAACAGGTGGTGCTGCACACCTCCTGCGGCGCGCGGCGCGAGATGGGCACGCGCGCCCACGGCGTCGCCCTGCTCGACGCGCTGCCCGGCGTCACGCGGGTGGAGCACGCACATGAATCGGAGTGCTGCGGATTCGGCGGCACCTTCTCCCTCAAGCATGACGACATCTCCGGCGCCATGGTCACCGACAAAATCGCCGCCGCCTGCGCCACGGGCTGCGAGCGGCTGGTCTCCGCCGATTGCGGCTGCCTGCTCAACATCGGCCACGCCGCCAGGCGGCAGGGCGCGCCGCTGCAGGTGGAACACCTGGCCAGCTTCCTGTGGCGCCGAGTGGGAGCCGCGGCATGAGCGCGCGCGAACTCATACTGGGCAAGCTGATCGCAGCTGCGCCGGCTCCCGGCATGCCGCTGCGCGAGCTGGAAGAGCGCATCAACGCACATCATGTGCGCGGCCCGTTGCGCGGGGCTTCAGGCACCGAACTGGCCGACACGCTGGAACGCGTGATGACATCGGTACGCACGGACGTATGGCGCGTCGATGCCCACAGCTGGCCCGCGCTGCTGGCGCGGAAGCTTGCAGCCGCCGGCGTCGGCAGCCTGCTGCTCGACACAGCACGCGCTGAAGGCGCCGCGCTGGCCGCGGCTTTGCCGGCGGAAGTGCGCACCGTGTCCTTCGACCGTCCGCTGGAAGAGTGGAAGAACGAGCTGTTTGCCGACGTGGATGCCGGCTTTACCGTGGCCCGTTCCGGCATCGCCGCCACCGGCACGCTGGTGCTGGCGCCCGACGCGGGATCGCCGCGCACGGTGTCGCTGGTGCCGCCGCTGCACGTCGCGCTGGTCTATGCGAGCACGCTGCATGCGGACCTGCACGCGGCGATGCATGCCGAAGCCTGGAGCGCCACCATGCCGACCAACCTGGTGCTGGTGTCCGGCCCGTCGAAGACTTCGGACATCCAGCAGACACTGGCCTACGGCGCGCACGGCCCGCGCGCGCTGTGGGTGTTCATCATCGACGATACCGTAGGAGCGACAGCATGAACGCCCCCATGCACTTCATGCCGCCGGCCGATTTCCGCGCCCGCGTCAGCGACGCGCTGCAAGACACCAAACTGCGCGGCAGCATGCGCGGTGCGATGGACTTCCTGCAGGATAAACGCCGCGCCCAATTCCCGGACGGCGACGAACTGGAACAGCTGCGCGACCTGGGCGAAGCGGTGCGCCAGCACGCGCTGGCCCATCTGCCGCAACTGCTGGTGCAGTTCGAAGCGAAGCTGCAGGCGGCCGGCGCCCACGTGCACTGGGCCGCTAACGCCGACGAAGCCAACGCCATCATCCTTGAAATCGCCCAGCGTCGCGGGGCGCGCAGCGTCATCAAGGGCAAGTCGATGGCGAGCGAAGAGGTGGAACTGAACCACCATATGGCGCAGCATGGCATCGACTGCATCGAATCCGACATGGGCGAATACATCGTGCAGCTGGCGGGCGAGAAGCCGTCGCACATCGTCATGCCGGCGGTGCACAAGACGCGCGCCGACATAGGCGCGCTGTTCGAACGCCACATCCCCGGCACGCCGTACAGCGAAGACGTCGACACGCTGATCCAGGCCGGCCGGCGCGCACTGCGCCAGGCCTTCGCCGACGCCGACATCGGCCTGTCCGGCGTGAACTTCGCGGCGGCCGATACCGGCACCCTGTGGCTGGTCGAAAACGAGGGCAACGGCCGGCTGTCGACCAGCGTGCCCGATGTGCACATCGCGCTGATGGGCATGGAAAAGGTCGTGGCAAAGCTGGAGCACATCGTGCCGCTGGCCAGCCTGCTGACACGCTCGGCGACCGGGCAGTCCATCACCACCTACTTCAACCTGATCACCGGACCGCGCCGCACCGGCGAAATGGACGGGCCGCGCGAATTGCACGTGGTGCTGCTCGATAACGGCCGTACGCAAGCCTACGCCGACGAGCAACTGCGCGCCACGCTGCAGTGCATCCGCTGCGGCGCCTGCATCAACCACTGCCCGGTCTATGCGCGGGTGGGCGGCCACGCCTACGGCACCACCTATCCCGGCCCGATTGGCAAGATCATCTCGCCGCACCTGCTGGGGCTTGAAGCCACCGCCGACCTGGCGACCGCCTCCAGCCTGTGCGGCGCGTGCGGTGAAGTATGCCCGGTGCGCATACCGATACCGGCGCTGCTGGTGCGCTTGCGCACCGAGGCCAATCGCGATCCGGCGCAGGAAGTCGAGAACGCGTTGCGCGGGCAGGGCGCCAGTTTCAGTCGCAGCGAGCGGCTGGTGTGGCGATTCTGGAGCGGCGCGTTCGCGCGGCCAAGCGTGTATCGCTGGTTCCGCTGGGCCGCCACGCGGCTGCGCGCCTTCGCGCCACGCAACCAGTTGGGATGGACCCGTCACCGCGAGCCGCTCAAACCGGCCGCGCGCAGCCTGGCCGACCTGCTTCGGGAAAGGGGGCAGGCCGAATAGCGTGGTACCGCCGTTGGAGGTGGGGTGAATAATTTTCACGGCTGCGAACAATTCATTTCATCTTTTCGTACCACCGAAAGCCGCCGCCACGTCTATACACTCGTCGCATCTTTTTAGCTCTGCAAAAAAATATTTTTACTCTTGGAGGAGACCACTATGCAAACCTGGAATCAGATATATGCGCCGCTAGGCAGCTTGGGGCTATCGGCCCTGGTTGCCGCCGTGCCGATCATTTTCTTCTTTCTCGCGCTGGCAGTGCTGCGCATCAAAGGCCACGTCGCCGCCGCCGTGACGCTGGCGCTCGCGCTGGCAGTCGCCATCTTCGCCTACGGCATGCCGGTGCCACAGGCGCTGGCCGCTGCGGGCTACGGCTTCGCCTACGGCTTGTGGCCGATCGCCTGGATCATCGTCACCGCGGTGTTCCTGTACAAAGTGGTCGACCGCACCGGCCAGCTCGAAATCATCCGCGCCTCGGTGCTGTCGATCACCGATGACCAGCGCCTGCAGATGCTGCTGATCGGCTTCTCGTTCGGCGCCTTCCTGGAAGGCGCGGCGGGCTTCGGCGCGCCGGTGGCGATTACGTCGGCGCTGCTGGTTGGCCTGGGCTTCAATCCCCTGTACGCGGCGGGCCTGTGCCTGATCGCCAACACGGCGCCGGTGGCATTCGGCGCGATGGGCATTCCCATCATCGTGGCAGGTCAGGTCACCGGCATCGACGCCATGCACATCGGCGCGATGGCTGGCCGTCAGCTGCCGCTGCTGTCGCTGGCGGTGCCATTCTGGCTGGTGTTCATGATGGACGGCACGCGCGGCATCAAGGAAACCTGGCCTGCGGCGCTGGTGGCAGGCGGCAGCTTCGCCGTGACGCAGTACATCACCTCCAACTTCATCGGCCCCGAACTGCCGGACATCACCTCCGCGCTGGTCAGCCTCGGTTCGCTGACGGCATTGCTGAAAGTATGGCAGCCAGCCAGCGCCAAGGCCGGCGCCCGCAGCACCATCTCGATGGGCGGCGGTACGGCGGCGATGGCCACCTTCGGCGGCGGCTCGGGCACCGGTTCCGCACCGCGCATCCGCAAGCAGTCGCCATACAGCACCGCCCAGACGGTGCGCGCATGGGCGCCGTTTGGCATCCTGACCGCCATCGTCACCGTTTGGAGCCTGCCGCAGTTCAAGGCGATGTTCGCCGGCAGCGGCGCGCTGGCCGGCACCGTGATGAAGTTCCATGTGCCGTACCTGGACCAGATGGTCATCAAGATGTCGCCTATCGTCGCCGCGCCCAAAGCCTATGAAGCGGTCTTCAAGCTGGACCTGCTGTCGGCCGTCGGCACCGCCATCCTGTTGTCCACGCTGGTCTCGATGGCGCTGCTGCGCTTCAAGCCGATGGCCGGCCTGCGCGCCCTGGGCGATACGGTGGTTGAACTGCGCCGTCCCATCATGTCGATTGGCCTGGTGCTGGCGTTCGCGTTCGTCGCCAACTACTCCGGCATGTCGTCGACCCTGGCGCTGGTACTGGCCGGCACCGGCGCGGCCTTCCCGTTCTTCTCGCCGTTCCTCGGCTGGCTGGGCGTGTTCCTGACCGGTTCGGACACCTCGTCGAACGCCTTGTTCTGCTCCCTGCAAAACACCACGGCGCACCAGATCAATGTCTCCGATACCTTGCTGGTGGCGGCCAATACCACCGGTGGTGTAACTGGCAAGATGATCTCGCCGCAATCGATCGCCGTGGCCTGCGCCGCGACCGGATTGGTGGGGCGCGAATCGGAGTTGTTCCGCTTTACCCTCAAACATAGTCTGCTGTTCGCCACCATCGTTGGTATCATGACGGTATTGCAGGCGTATGTATTTACGGGGATGGTGCCGCACTGACGCTTTTCCCCAGCCCTGCCAAGGGTTTGTGAAAGGCGCATATCCATGCCGAGACGTTTTCCCCCGGTGCACGCGCTGTCCGCTTTTGAAGCGGCTGCGCGTGCCGGTTCATTTGCGGTCGCCGCGCAACAGCTGTGCATTACGCCGTCGGCGTTGTCGCACCGTATCCGCCTGCTGGAGGAGTTTGTCGGCGACCGGTTATTCGTCCGCGATGGCCGTTCGCTGACGCTGTCGCCGTTCGGCCGCACCTACCTGGACGTGGTATGCCAGGCGCTGCGCACGCTGACCGATTTTCCCCTTCCTCACCGCAGCGCGCCGGTTCAGCCGCGCGTCAAGATCACGGTGCCGCCGACCTTCGCGCGCTACCTGCTGATGCCGCGCCTGGCCGAGTTTACCGAAGCCCATCCCGAGATCGTGGTCGAAGTGTTCCTGTCGGTGCCCCTGTACGACCTGTGCGTGAACGAGACGGATCTGGAGGTCCGCTTCGGTGCCGGCAAATATCCCGACATGGTGACCACGCGGCTGTTCGGCGAGCCGGCGTTTGCCGTCGCCAGCCCGGCCTACCTGGAGCGGATCGGCGGCATCGCCACGCCCGCGGACCTGAAGAAGGCCACCTTGCTGCGCTCAGCGCTGGAGCAGTGGAAGCCGTGGTTCGAGCAGGCCGGCCTGGATTGGCCGGAGCCCACCGACGCGCTGCGTGTCGACGACCTTGGCCTGCTGTTGGAGGCGATACGCCACGGCCACGGTGTTGGATTGACGCGACAGCACTTCGCGCAGGACATGATCGCCAGCGGCGAAGTGGTGCAGCTGTTCGACGTGCGCCTGGCGTCGCCGCCGCACGCCTATTACGTGGTGTACGAGCAGAGCGCCCATATCCGGCCGGAGGTGAGCTTGTTCATCGACTGGATGATGGCGGCCTATCCCGACCACGAACGCGACGCATGAAAAATCTGCGCTTCAGCGGTTAATTCTTTTCACCGCTGGAGCGCGGGGCAGGCCGCTACACTGGACGCCATTTCCATCGCATCCAAGGCCACTCATGAACGCGCCGCTAACCCCGCCGCCACCGCTGCTGCTACAGGAACGCAAACAAGCCATACTGGCCGCGCTGCGTGGCCTGCTTCCGCCGCATTGCCTGCTGTCCGAGCAGGAAGACACCCGACCCTACGAATGCGACGGCCTGACCGCCTACCGGCAGTTGCCGCTGGCCGTGGCGCTGCCCGAAACGGAGGCGCAGCTGATCGCGCTGCTGAAGGCGTGCAGCGCGCTGCAGGTACCCATCGTTCCGCGCGGCGCCGGCACAGGATTGTCCGGCGGCGCCATGCCGATCGCCGACGGCATCGTCATCTCGACCGCGAAGATGAGCCGCATCCTGGCGCTCGATCCGCTGGCGCGCACGGCGCGCGTGCAGCCCGGCGTGCGCAACCTGGCGATCTCCGAGGCGGCCGCCGCGCATGCGCTGTACTACGCGCCGGACCCGTCGTCGCAGATCGCCTGCACCATCGCCGGCAATGTGGCCGAGAATTCGGGCGGCGTCCACTGCCTCAAGTACGGCCTGACCCTGCATAACGTGATGCGGGTGCGGATGGTGTCGATGGACGGCGAGGTCATCGAACTCGGTGGCGCCGCGCTCGACGCGCCGGGCCTGGACCTGCTGGCGGTGTTCATCGGCTCCGAGGGCATGCTGGGCGTGGTCACCGAGGTCACGGTGCGCCTGATTCCGAAGCCGCCGCTTGCGCGAGTGATCATGGCATCCTTCGACGATGTCGTCACCGGCGGCGACGCGGTGGCGGAGGTGATCGCGGCCGGCATCATCCCCGCAGGGCTGGAGATGATGGACCGCACCAGCGCGCGCATGGTCGAACCCTTCGTCAAGGCCGGCTACGACACCGACGCCGCCGCCATCCTGCTGTGCGAATCGGACGGCATGCCGGAAGAGGTGGAGGAGGAAATCGAACGCATGAGCGAAGTGCTGCGCCGCGCCGGCGCCAGCGCCATCGCGGTGTCGGGCAGCGAGGCGGAGCGCATGCGCTTCTGGTCCGGCCGCAAGAACGCGTTTCCAGCGGCGGGCCGCATCTCGCCCGACTACTACTGCATGGACGGCACCATCCCGCGCAAGCGCCTGGCCGAAGTCCTGCAAGGCATCGCCGCCATGGAGCAGACCTACGGCCTGCGTTGCGCCAACGTGTTCCACGCGGGCGACGGCAACCTCCATCCGCTGATCATGTTCGATGCCAACGAGCCCGGTGAATTCGACCGCGCCGAACGCTTCGGCGAGGCGATCCTGGCGCTGTGCGTGGAAGTGGGCGGCACCATCACCGGCGAACATGGCGTGGGCATCGAGAAGATCGACGCCATGTGCGGGCAGTTCACGGTGAACGAGGTGGCCGCCTTCATCGGCGTGAAGCGCGCCTTCGATGGCGCCTTCCTGCTCAATCCGAACAAAGCCATACCCACGCTGGACCGCTGCGCCGCGTATGGCAAGCGGCAGGCGCGCGGCGGTGTGTTCAAGTTTGTCAAACAGGTGGGAGCATGACGATGGAATCGATAGTGAACCAGTTCCGCGACCGCATCGTGGCCGCCGGCGCCGCACGCACGCCGTTGCGCCTGCGCGGAGGCGGCAGCAAGAACTGGTACGGGCAAACGCCGGAGGGCGATGTGCTGGAGACGTCCGCCTACCAGGGCATCGTCGCTTATGAGCCAACGGAGCTGGTGGTGACGGCGCGTTGCGGCACGCCGCTGTGCGACCTGGAACGGGAGCTGGCCCTGCAGGGACAGATGCTGGCGTTCGAGCCGCCGCACTTCGGTCCCGGCGCCACGGTGGGCGGCATGGTGGCAGCTGGGCTGTCTGGCCCGCGCCGCCAGAGCGTGGGCGCGGTGCGCGATTTCGTGCTCGGCGCGGTGCTGATGGATGGCCGCGGCGAGATGCTGCGTTTCGGCGGGCAGGTGATGAAGAACGTGGCCGGCTACGATGTCTCGCGCCTGCTGGCCGGATCGCTGGGCGTGCTGGGGCTGATGCTGGAAGTATCGCTGAAAGTACTGCCACGGCCGACGGCGGAAGCCACGCTGCGGCTGCAGCTGGATCAGGAAGAGGCCTTGCTGCGCCTGAACCGCTGGGCGGGGCAGCCGTTGCCGCTGTCGGCGTCCGCCTGGCACGACGGCGTGCTCACATTGCGCCTGTCCGGCGCGCAGGCGGCGGTGGCGGCGGCCACCCAGTATATCGGCGGCGAGGCGCTCGAGCCGGAAGCTGCTGCGCTTTGGTGGAGCGATCTGCGCGAACACCGGCATGCCTGGTTCGAGGAGGCGGAGACGCCGCTGTGGCGCCTGTCGCTGCCGTCCACCACGCCGGCGAAGTCGCTGTCGGCCTTGGACGACGGCGCACAGTTGATCGAGTGGGGCGGCTCGCAACGCTGGCTGCGCAGCGCGGCCGATCCCGTCGCGCTGCGCGCGCGGGTGGCGGAGCTGGGCGGCCACGCCACCATGTTCCGCGGCGGCGACAAGCGGCATGGCGTGTTCCAGCCGCTGGCGCCTGCCGTGCAAGCGATCCACCGCAACCTCAAACAGCACTTCGACCCGGCCGGCATCTTCAATCCCGGCCGCATGTACCGGGACCTGTAACCATGCAAACCAATCTGGCAGAACAATTCAAGAACACCGCCGACGGCGACGAGGCCGAAGCCATCCTGCGCGCCTGCGTGCATTGCGGCTTCTGTACCGCGACCTGTCCCACCTATCAACTGCTGGGCGACGAGCTGGATGGACCGCGCGGCCGCATCTACCTGATCAAGCAGGTGCTGGAAGGGCAGGCGGCCACGGAGCGCACGCAGTTGCACCTGGACCGCTGCCTGAGCTGCCGCAACTGCGAGAGCACTTGTCCCTCCGGCGTGCAGTATGGCCGCCTGCTCGACATCGGCCGCAAGGTGGTGGAGCAGCAGGTGGGCAGGCCGGCGCGCCAGCGTTATGAACGGTTGCTGCTGAAGGAGGCGCTGCCGCGCGCATGGCTGTTCCGCCCCGCGATGAAGATGGGACGCATGGTGCGTCCGCTGCTGCCGGCGGCGTTGCAGGAAAAGGTGCAGCCCTTGCCGGATGCCGGCCCGTGGCCACGCGGCGGACAAGCGCGCAAGATGCTGCTGCTGGACGGTTGCGTGCAGCCGGAGATGGCGCCGAATATCAACAGCTCGGCGGCGCGCATCCTGGCGGCGCTGGATGTGGAACTGGTGGTGGCGCCGCGCGCCGGCTGCTGCGGCGCGATTCGCTATCACCTGGCCGACCACGATGGCGGCCTGGATGACATGCGGCGCAATATCGATGCGTGGTGGCCGCTGCTGGAAGCCGGCGCGGAAGCCATCGTGATGACCGCTTCCGGTTGCGGCGCCACGGTCAAGGAATACGGCCATCTGCTGCGCGACGATCCGGCCTACGCGGCCAAGGCGCACCGGGTGTCCGAGCTGACGCGCGACATCAGCGAGATACTGTACGACGAGCAGGCGGGCTTGCAGGCGTTGCTGAAGCAGCGGCCACCCGCCGAGCCGGTGGCGTTTCATCCGCCATGCACGCTGCAGCACGCGCAGCGCATACGCGGCAAGGTCGAGGAGCTGCTGCGCGGCCTGGGCGTCGACGTGCGCCTGTGCGCGGACAGCCATCTGTGCTGCGGCTCGGCCGGCACGTATTCGCTGCTGCAGCCGGAGTTGTCGCACCAGCTGCGCGACCGCAAGCTGGCCAATCTGCAGGCCACGGGCGCGGCCCGCATCGTGTCCGCCAACATCGGTTGCCAAAGCCACCTGCAATCGGGGACGCCGATGCCGGTCGGGCACTGGATCGAATTGATCGACCAGATGCTGGCGTGACGCGCGGCGCGCCTTAATTGTTCATGCGCTGGGTATGCGTCCACTGGTGGTCGGACGCATACACGGCCGAGCTGTAGGTGCGGTAGGTCTGGCCTTCGCCCGGCCACGGGTTCATGATGTAGATGTAGTTGACCCCGTTGTAGGTTTCATAGCCGCGTCCAACCATGATGTGGCCACCGCCGCCGGTCCAGCCGTAGCGGATCACGAACGGCCGGTTGGCGTTGATGTCCGATACCACGCTGTTCCACGACGATGCCGAGTTGTAGGCCGTGTTGGATACGCCCCACGCGTTGAGGATGTTCTGCACGCTGCCGTTGCTGCCGTACATATTGTTGGGCTGGTTGGCGTAGCTGTTCCAGTTGAAGGTCGAATTGCCGCAGGCGTAGTTCAGGCCGAAGGCCCAGTTGACGATCTGGCACTGGCTGGGCGATTGGCCGTAGTAGTTCAGCACGGCCTTGCTGGAGCCGGCCCAGCACCACTGGCTGTGCTCCTGCGTGACCAGCGGCACGTTCAAGGTCTTCCATTGCGCGAAGGCGGAGGGCAGGGCGGCCAGCAAGCCGGCGCTCAATATCAGGCTGTTCAATTTTTTCATGTGAGTCTCCTTGTCCCGCGCGGCTTAGCGCGTGCTGTCCAGGTTTTTTTTGACCGCCACGCGCAGCGGCTCCAGCAGGTCGCTCGCGTCGAGCAGGCCGTCGCCGGCGCCTTTGCGTTGCAGCAGCAGCGACTGGCGCGCCGAATGCAAGGGCGCGAAGCGCACCGCGCCGTTCTGGGCGGAGCTCACTTCCAGGAAATCGGACTGGGCCTGGTAGATGCGCAGCACCCGCACGTTCGAGCGTTCCGCGTTGGCGTAGGCGCCCATGGCCGCGTCGAGATCCTTGGCCATCACGGAGGCGCCATAGGCCACCGTCTCCCATTTGCCGTTGACCTGTTCGACCGTGGCCAGGCCGATCGGCTGGTCGTGGAGGGTGATGACGAAGCGCCAGATGCCGGTTGGCCGGGTCATGGCCTTCATCTCGCGGCGGCCGGCCAGCAGGTCGGTCGGATCGATGGTGTAGACCGGGAAGCCGTAGGCGATGCGGGCATCCTTCAGGTCCTGCACGTCTGCCACTTCCAGCGGGAAGCCTTGCGGCGCGCTGCCGGCATGGTTCTGCACCTGGTATTGAACGAACTGGGCGAAATCGCGCCGGACGGCGCTGGCGGCGCCGTCGCGCTGCGACTGCGGCGATGCGCTCAGTTGCGCGGCCTGCGTGGTCTGCGCATACAGCGCGGGGCTGGACAGGGCCAGGCAGCTTGCGGCGGCCAAGCCAAGTAAGATGGAAATGCGCGGCATGGTATCGGTCTCCTCTTGCGGTGGAATGGGGTGATGCGGCAGCCATTCTAGGTAATCCAAATTGCAAGTTTGTCGTTTTTGAATAATTGAGACAGATGCTCCGAGTCTTTTGCGTTTCTTAACAATCGAAAGTCGCTGGCGGATGATGTGACGTATTGCAACGTGTCATCACAATTGCTGTCCACGTGCAGGTTTGGGTTGTATTATTAAGTCCATCGTCATGTTCAATCCACAGAGGTGCATTCATGTCAGAAGCAAAAAAATATCGTCTGGTCACCCGCAGCGATTTCGACGGGCTGGTGTGCGCAGTCCTGTTAAAACACCTGAATATGATCGATGAGATCCTGTTCGTGCACCCGAAGGATATGCAGGACGGTAAGATCGCCATCAGCGACAATGACATCACCACCAATCTGCCGTTTGTGCCGGGCGTGCATATCGCCTTCGACCACCATTTGTCGGAGACCATCCGCAATACGGGCGAACGCAAGAACCATGTGATCCATCCGGAGGCGCCGTCGGCGGCGCGCGTGGTGTACGACTACTACGGCGCCGAGAAGGCCTTCCCGGCTTCCTGGCACGACATGATGGTGGCGGTGGACAAGGGCGACGCCGCGCGCTTCAACGAGCAGGAGGTGCTCAATCCGGAGGGCTGGGATCTGCTGAACTTCCTGATGGATGCGCGCACGGGCCTGGGCCGCTTCCGCGAGTTCCGCATCTCGAACTACAACCTGATGATGGACCTGATCGATTATTGCAAGAACCATACGATCGACCAGATCATGGCCTTGCCGGACGTGAAGGAGCGAAAGGAGCTGTACTTCGAGCATGCCGAGAAGTGCAAGGAGCAGATCCGCCGCTGCGCCACCGTGCACAAGAACTTGGTGGTGCTGGACCTGCGTGACGAGGAGATCATCTACGCCGGCAACCGCTTCATCATCTATGCGATGTATCCGCAGACGAATATCTCGATCCACGTGCTGTGGGGCTTGAAGAACCAGAACACCGTGTTCGCCACCGGTAAGTCGATCCTGAACCGTACGTCCAAGACCAATATCGGTGCGCTGATGCTGGAGTACGGCGGCGGCGGGCATGAGAATGCCGGGACGTGCCAGGTCGATAATGAGCGGGCGGAGGAGGTGCTGGAAGCGCTGATTGCCCGGATCAACTCGGAAGGCTGAAAAAAAGGCGCTCTGATGAGCGCCTCTCTATTTACGCCTCTTCCTTCTCAGGCAAGGCGATCTGGTTGTCCGTGCTGAACTGATAATCCTTGAACACGTGCTCGGCGGTGAGCAGCTGGTACTCGCCGTCGGCCTTCTTGTGCGTGGTGTCCTTCAGGCGGTAGGTGTAGTGGCCGCAGGTCCAGCAGTTGAAGTTGCGCATGTGGGTGCACAGGCAGGTCTTGTCCATGACCACGATGTTCTTCTCGGTCGGATGCGCCGCCACTTCGCGGTTGTACGAATTGATGTAGGCGCAGTTGCCGGTCGCGTCCAGCAGGTAGCCGTACGATTCGCAGCCCGGACGGATGCCCGCGCCGATGGCCGGCGTGTTCTTGAGCATGCGCATCGGATAGCCGGTCGGCGAGATGCCGTTGACGATGATGTCCTCTTCCGACGCCTTGAAGTACTCCTGCTTGACCTTGGCCGGCAGGCCGCACTCGTTGGTGACGGTGAAGCGGGTCGCCACCTGCACGCCCGCCGCGCCCGCTTCCAGGAAGCGCACCGCGTCGCTGCCGGTGAAGATGCCGCCGGCCGCGATCAGCGGGATGTCCAGGTTCTCGGCCTTCAGGTAGTCCAGCAGTTCCTGCGTGATGGTCATCAGGTCGTACTCGGCCCAGTCCATGCCGAAGCCCAGGTGGCCGCCGGCCAGCGGGCCTTCGACGATGATGTAGTCGGGCAGGCGGTCCAGCTTGGCGTTCTTGCGCAGGAAGATCTGCAGCGCGCGCACCGACGAGACGATGATGCCCAGCTTGGCTTCGCGGAAGCGCGGGTGGTCCGCCATCAGCGCGAACGAGCCGAAGTGCAGGCCGGCCGACAGCGTGATGCCGTCCACGCCGGCATCCAGCGCCGCGTTCAGGCGGGTGCGCAGGGTTTCGCGCGGGCCGTTCATGGTCAGCTTTTCCATGCAGTTGACGAAGATCAGGCCGGGGCCTTTTTTCGCCGCCATGGTGGCGCCGATGTGGCGGCGCTGCGCGTCGGCCAGGCGTTCCAGGTCGAACTGCACCACGGACTTGTCCATGTTGTTGATGTTGAACTTGTACAGCTTGGTCTTGTCCTTGACGAAGCTGGTGTCGAACTTGCGGTCCGATACGTCTTCGACCATGGCATCCGAGATGTGGCCGATGCCGCCCAGGCGGGCCGCTTCCAGCGCCAGCTCCGAGGTCGAAATATCCACTCCCATTCCGCCGACCATGATGGGCACGTACTCGTTTTTGCCAAATCGCAGGCGGAAATCATCAACACGTTTCATTGCTATCCTTAGACTACCGTAGTGGTTGCCGGGCAAAAAGCCCGGCGCTATGCGTGATATGCGGTCGCGCGGCAGTACACATTGCATGGAGCGGGTTCGATTCTACTCCATGTGTACTACAGCATTGTGACGCCGCGGGGGGCGTCGCGCGAGGGATCAGTCGCGGAAGTTGTTGAATTCCAGCGGCATGTCCGGCACGTCCTTGCGCAGCATGGCCATGGCCGCTTGCAGGTCGTCGCGCTTGGCGCCGGTGACGCGCACGGACTCGCCCTGGATGCTCGCTTGCACTTTCATCTTGCTGTCCTTGATGACGCGCACGATTTTCTTTGCATCATCGGATTCGATGCCGTTCTTGACCTTGATCACTTGCTTGACCTTGTCGCCGCCGATCTTCTTGATGTCGCCGTCTTCCAGGAAGCGGACATCGACTTTGCGCTTGGCCAGCTTGTTGGTGAGCACGTCGCGCACCTGCTGCAACTGGAATTCGGAATCGGCGACGACGGTCAGTTCGTTTTCCTTGTGCTCGACCGAGGCGCCCGTACCCTTGAAATCGAAGCGGGTGGCGATTTCCTTTTGAGATTGCTCGACGGCATTCTTCACTTCGATCATATCGGCTTCGGAGACTACATCAAACGACGGCATAACTATTTCCTTTTCGTGTGGCATGCAGCGTGCATTCAATCCGCTGCATCAAAGACTGACATTTTAACGGACATCGGGCCGAAAGCCGCCATATCGACACTGGTTTTTTGCTTGTTTCGCTCTATAATCGATGAAATTTCCCAGGTTTTTCCTCCATGCATCCACAGTCAGCCATCCAGTACCAGTTCCCACTTCAGTCCCTCAACACCTTTGGCATCGCGGCAAGCGCGCACGCGTATTTGCGCGTGACGAAAACAGAGCAACTGCTCGGCGTTTTTGCCGATGCCGCCTGGGTTTCTTTGCCGAAGCTGGTGCTGGGCGGCGGCAGCAATCTGCTGCTGACCGGGGACTTTCCCGGCCTGGTGCTGCACATCGCGCTGCAGGGGCGCGAGGTGCTGGCCGATGATGCGGGCCATCACTACGTGCGGGCGGCTGCCGGCGAGAACTGGCACGAGTTCGTGCAGTGGACGCTGGCACAAGGGCTGGGCGGTCTGGAGAACCTGTCGCTGATACCGGGCACGGTGGGCGCGGCGCCGATCCAGAACATCGGCGCCTACGGCCTCGAAACCAAGGACGTGTTCCACAGCGTGACCGTGTTCGATCCGGCCAGCGGCGAGACGCGCACGATGGATGCCGCGGCCTGCCGCTTCGGTTATCGCGACAGCGTCTTCAAGCAGGACGGCGGCCGTCACCTGATCATTCTCGACGTGTGCTTCGCGCTGCCCAAGCGCTGGCAGCCCAACCTGCGCTACGCGGAACTGGCGCAGGCGCTGGCGGAGCAGGGCATCGCCGCGCCAACGGCGCAGCAGGTAGCCGACACGGTGATCGCGATCCGCCGCCGCAAGCTGCCCGATCCCGCAGTGATCGGCAACGCGGGCAGCTTCTTCAAGAATCCGGTGGTGACGGCGGCGCAGTGCGCGGCGCTGCTGGAGCGCTTCCCGGCGCTGGTGCATCACGCGCAGCCGGACGGCAGCGAGAAGCTGGCGGCGGGTTGGCTGATCGATCAATGCGGATGGAAGGGGCGCAACCTGGGCGCGGCGGGCGTGTACCCGAAACAGGCGCTGGTGCTGGTCAACAATGGCGGCGCGAAGGGCGCGGACGTGGTGGCGCTGGCGCGGGCGATCCAGGCGGACGTGCAGGCGCGCTATGGCGTGCTGCTGGAGCCGGAGCCGGTGTTCATTTAAACATGGCGGGCGCGCGGCCCGCCATGACGCGTATCAGCCGAAATGCGTTAGCCGAAGTGGCAAACGTAATCGACCGTCTCCACGGTCTCGATATCGAAGCTCGAATTGCCGCCCACCTTGAACTCCTGGCCTGCCGCGTAGGTCTGCCATTCGCTGGCGCCGGCCAGGCGCACCTTGCATACGCCGCCGATGATCTCCATCGTTTCCGGCGCGCCGGTGTTGAAGGTCAGGCTGGAAGGGAAGATCACGCCGACGCTTTTCTTGCTGCCGTCGGCGAAAATCACATTGTGCGAAACGCATTTGCCGTCGAAGTAGATATTCGATTTCTTGACGACGCTGACTTGATCAAATTGAGCACTCATGCTGCTGTTTTTCCTTGGTTCGATGCGGAGGGGAGACCAGGCACGTCGGCCGCGTTCATCACGCGGTTACGGCCGCCGCGCTTGGCGGCATACAGGGCCTGGTCGGCTTGTTGGATCAACTGCTCGATGCTGGAGGAGGGCGACGGCACCACGCTCGCCACGCCGATCGACATGGTCACGGTGGAAAATTCGGTCTCCGCCAGCGGGTTCTCGATGGCCAGTTGTTCCAGATGGCGGCGGCACGACTCGGCCACGATCAGTGCCCCAGTCAGTGGTGTCTCCGGCAGGATAATGGCGAATTCCTCGCCGCCGTAGCGCGCGGCCAGGTCGGCCGGTCGCTTGAGGTGTTCGGTTAATACGGCGGCCACTTTTTTCAGGCACAAATCGCCCGACTGGTGGCCGAAGCTGTCGTTATAACGCTTGAAGAAATCCACGTCGCACAACAGCAGCGTCAAGGGCTGCTTGTCGCGCTGGCCGCGCTGCCATTCCACGCGCATGCACTCGTCGAAGCGGCGGCGGTTGGCGATGCCGGTCAGGCCGTCGAGCGCGGCCAGCTTTTGCAGCTCCAGGTTGGCCTCGGCCAGCCGCTGCTCGCTCTCGCGCAGGAAGCGGAAGGCCTGGTCGCGCTGCAGCCGGCTGACATGCGCGCCCGAATGGTAGCGGATGCGCGCCAGCAGTTCCAGCTGGTCCGGCAGCTTGACCATGTAGTCGTTGGCGCCGGTGGCGAAGCTGTGCGCCTTGAGCTTGGGGTCTTCCTTGGCCGAGAGGACGATCACCGGCACATGACGCAGTTCTTCCCGCGCGCGGTACTGCTGGATCAGCGCGAAGCCGTCGATGTTCGGCATCACCAGGTCCTGCAGGATCACGGTCGGCTGCCACTGCATCGCGCTTTGCAGCGCCTGCGAGGCATCGCTCACGGCGTGAAATTCGATGTCGTCCTGGCCGCGCAACATGCGGCGCACCGCTTCGACGATGATCAACTGGTCGTCCACCAGCAGCACACGGGCCTTGAACGCCGTCAGCGACTGCCCTGTATCTGCTGCGATTACGTGTGCTTCTGACATCTGCGTTCTCTTTTAATGCCTATCAGGTGCTGCCGCCCAGGGTGGTGCGCAATACCGGCCCGATTTTCGCCAGCGGTAAAATCATCTGCGCCGCATCCAGCTCGGCGGCGGCGCGCGGCATGCCGTAGACGGCGCTGCTGGCCTGGTCCTGGGCGATGGTGAGCTGGCCCGCGCGGCGCATGGCCAGCAGGCCTTCGGCGCCGTCGCGGCCCATGCCGGTCAACAGCACGCCCACCGCCTCGCTCTTCCAGTGCTGCGCCACGCAGCGGAAAAACACGTCGACCGAAGGACGGTAGGCGTAGTCCTTCGGATTCGCATCGTAACGTAATCGATTGTTTTGATCCAGCGTTAAGTGGTCGTTGCTCTTGGCGACAAGGACGGCGCCGGCCACCAGTTCGTCGCCGTCCTCGGCGGAGCGCACCGGCATTTCCAGGTGCTCCCCCAGCCAGCGGGCGAAATTGTCGGCGAAGTGCTGGTCGATGTGCTGCACCACCACGACGGCGCAGCCGCGTGGCGGCTTCCAGCCGGCCAGCATCTTTGCCACCGCCATCGGCCCGCCGGTGGAGGCGCCGATCGCCAGCAGCGACGTGACGCGCTGCGGCGCGTCGTGCGCTTCCGCGCCGTGGTGGTTGCCATTGTTGCCATTGCCATTGGCGTGGGTGGCCGTCTTCGGCATCATGGCCTGGTTGCCGCCGCTGTGGCGTATCAGCTTGTCCATGGTGCGGATCTTGGCCAGCAGTTCCACGTCGCCGTCCGGTTTCCCCTGCAGTACCGGGGTCGCCGTCACGTCCAGCGCGCCGGCGCCCAGCGCGCGGAACACCTGGTTGACGTTGTCCTGCGGCCGGCCGGTCACCACCAGGATGGCGCACGGGCTTTGCTCCATGATCTGGCGGGTCGCCTCCACGCCGTCCAGCTCTGGCATGTTCAGGTCCATCAGGATCAGGTCGGGCCGGTTGTCGGCGCACATGCGCACCGCCTCCGCGCCGGTACGGGCGATCCACAGCACCTGGTGTTCCGCGGTGCTGGCCACAACCCGCCGCAGCGCTTCGGCTGCCATGGCGACGTCGTTGGCGATGGCGATCTTCATATCCTGGCCTCTCCAATCAAATCGCTGACCGCGTCGAGCAGCGTCTCGTCGTGGAAGCTGCCCTTGGTCAGGTAATAATCGGCGCCGGCCGAGAGTCCGCGTGCGCGGTCTTCGGGGCGGTCTTTGTAAGAGACTATCATGACCGGCAGTTTGTGCAAGTGAATATCCTTCTTGATCAGCGTGACCAGCTCGATGCCGTCCATGCGCGGCATGTCGACGTCGGTGATCACCAGGTCGTAGTCGCCGCTGCGCACCACGTTCCAGCCGTCGATGCCGTCGATGGCGATATCGACCAGGAAGCCCCTGCCCAGCAGCAGCTTGCGTTCCATCTCGCGCACGGTGAGCGAATCGTCGACCACCAGGATGCGCTTGGTCTTGCGGCGCCCGGCCTGGTCGGCCCTGGTCAGCTGATGCAGGCCGCCTTCGTGCAGCAGCTTGTCGATCGACAGCAGCAGGTCGGGCACGTCGAGGATCAGCACCGGCTCGCCGTCGTCGAGCAGGGCGGCGGCGGAGATGTCGCGCATCTTGCCGAAGGTGGGATCGAGCGCCTGCACCGCGAGGCTTTGCTCGCCGCGTATGCCTTGCACCACCAGCGCGTAGCGGCGCGCACCGCTGCCGAGGACCACCACCGCCAGCTCGTCGCTGCCAGTGTCGGTGTCGCCCAGCTCCAGCACCTGCGAGGCCGAGACCAGCCCCAGATGCTCGCCGCCCAAGTCGAAGAACTGCTTGCTCTCCAGCGTGTGGATGGCGGTGCGCGGCACCTTGGCCACGCGCTCCACCTGCACGATGGGCACGGCGTAGGCTTCGCCCTTGATGTCGACCACCAGCGCGCGCACGATCGATTGCGTCAGCGGCAGCGTGATGCAGGTGCGGAAGCCGACGCCCAGTTCCGATTCGATACGCACGGTGCCGTTCTGCGCGCGGATGGTTTCGTGCACGATGTCCAGGCCGACGCCGCGCCCGGAAATCTCGGTGGTGCTTTCCTTCAGGCTGAAGGCCGGCAGGAACAGGAACTCCAGCAGCTCGGCGGGCGACAGCGAGGCCGCCATCTGCCCGCTGGCCATCTTGCGCTCGACCACCTTGGCGCGGATCTTTTCCAGGTCCACGCCGCGGCCGTCGTCGCTGATCTCGATACTGAGCATGCCGGCGCGGTGCTTCGCCTCCAATATGATGATGCCGGCGCCGGGCTTGCCGGCGGCGACGCGGCCGGCCGGCGTGTCCATGCCGTGGTCGACGGAGTTGCGCAGCATGTGGTTGAGCGGGCTTTCGATTTTCGCCAGGATGTCGCGGTCGACCAGCGTGTCCTCGCCGACGATCTGCAACTGCACTTCCTTGCCCATGCCGCGCGCCAGGTCGCGCACCATGCGCGGGAAGGCTTGCACGCCGTCGCGGAAGGGGCGCATGCGCAGCGTCAGCACCTCGTCCACCATGTTCTGCGAAACGGCCAGCAGGCGGCGTTCGTAGGCTTCGATGTCGGCGATGTGCTCAAGGACGAACTGCTTGAGCGGGTGGGTTTTTTGCAGCGCCAGCAGGGACTTTTCTTTCAGGCCGGCGTCGCTGCTGTTGGCGATCGCCTCGTGCAGCTGTTCGACCAGCGCGAACAGGCTGCTCTGGTTGCGCTTGAAGCGCTGCAGGTCCTGGATGAAGGGATGCATCTGGTGCGCGTTGATGCGCGACTCGCTGGCCAGCGACAGCAGCCGGTCGAAGTTCTGCGCGGTCTTCAGCACGGCCGGCGCGCGCGGCGCAATGGGCGGTGCTTCCTCGGCCGGCGCGGGGGGCTGCACCGGTACCGGCACTGGCGATGGCATCGGCGGCGCGGGCGGCGCCAGGTTCGCCGGCTCGGGCAGGAAGGCGATATTGGCGATGGTGTCCAGTGTCTTCCTGATCAGCGCCGCGTTGGCGCCCAGCCAGCCTTCGACGCCGCTGTCCTGCAATCGCGACAGCTGCAGTATCAGGTCGACGCCGGCCAGCAGCGCGTCCACGCGGTTGGGCGTGAGCGCCAGCTTGCCGCGTTGCGCGGCGACGAAGGCGTCCTCCATGCCGTGCGCCAGCTGCACCACCACCTCCAGGCCGACGATGGCGGCCGCGCCCTTGATCGAGTGCGCCGCGCGCATCATCGATTCGACCGCGCCGGCGTCGTCCTTCAGGCGCTCCATGGCCAGCAGGCCGTCGGTGAGGATCTGCGTCTGGCTCTCGGCCTCCATGCGGAACAGGTCCAGCATGGAGAATTGGCTCAGGTCTCCGTTGTTATCCTGGCTCATCGCAGCGACCTCGCAAGTTGGTAGCCGATCAGCGCCGAATCGAGCACGCCGATATGCATGTCTTGATGCGCTATCACGCCCGACAGAAAGCGCGACAACCCCTTGTTGATGGTGGCGGCCGGCGCCTGCACGGACTTGGTGGCGTAGCGCAGGATGCCGTGCAGATCGGCCACCGGCAGGGCGTAGGCCTGGTCCTCCCATTGGGTGAGCAGCAGGCGCGCGAAGGTGTGGCGGCCGGTGGCGGCGTCGCCTTCGTTTTCGTCGATGCCCAGCAAGGCCGCCAGCGACATGCAGGGATACAGCGTGCCGCCGACGTTGACGATGCCGCTCAAGCCGGGTTCCGTGCGATGCGGCAGGCGGTGCGGTTTGGCCTGCGGCGCCACCGAGACGAATATTTTGGTCGGCAGCGACAACCATTCGCGGCCGATGCGGAACACCAGGCAAGAGGCATCCAGCTGCTGCGTGCCGGCGGCGGGCTGCCGGAAGTGGGCGGCCCATTCCTTTTTGTAGTCGTCGCCGACGGGGCGTTGCAGGTTGCGCTGGGCCGCGCCGCCGTACACTTCGCAATTGCGGCAGTGGACCGCCTGCTCGAGCTTCTCGCAGCTTTGGTCGCCGATGACGCCGATGCGGTTCCAGCAGTCGTCGATGCTGGCGATGGCGATGGGGGAAGTGGTCGTGTTCATGGTCGTTCGCCCTTATGATCCTTGCTGGCGTTTGTAGACGCGCGCGGCGCGGGCCTTGAGCGCGGCAGCCGCGCCGGGATCGTTGTTGGTCTCGGCCAGCAGGGCCAGGTGGCACAGCGCTTCGTAGTGGTCCGGTTGCAGGTAGATGCAGCGCTTCCAGTAGTCTTCGGCGAGCTTGCGCTTGTCCGTCAGTTCGTTGACCAGGCCGAGGATGAAATACGCCTCCGCCGAATCGGGCGTTTGCGCCAGGTGGTCGCGGCTTTTGTTTTCGGCTTCCTTCAGTTGTCCCAGGTCGGCCAGCTTGCGGGCTTCGGCCAGCAGGTTGGTCCCCATCGCGACGGCGGCGGGCGCCGGCACCGGCAGGGGCGCGAGCCGCGCCGGCTGAGTGGGCGCCTGCGTAGGCGGGCGGCGTACGGTGCGCGGGGCCGCCTTGGGAAGCGCCTGGATGGCGGGCGCCGGCCGCGCCGGTTCCTTCTTCAAGCCGAACGCCTGCGGATACGGGTACGGGGTGAAGCCGTGCTGGCAGAACGACGGCACTTCGGCGTAGCCGGCGAACAGCAGGCCGTGACCGGCCAGCAGCGCCTCAAGCTTGGCGATGGCCGTCCTGGTGGTCGGCTTGTCGAAGTAGATCAGCAGGTTGCGGCAGAAGATCACGTCGTAATGGCCCGTCCGCGTCAGGAGGTCGAACTCCAGCAGGTTGCCTTGCTTGAAGCGCACCTGCTGGCGCAAGGCGTCGTTGATGCGGTAGTCCTCGCCGTCAGCGCTGAAGTGGCGGTCGCGGAAGGCCAGGTCCTGGCTGCGGAAGGCGTTGCGGCTGTACACGCCGCTCTTGGCGCGCTCCACGCACGCGGGGCTGATGTCGTAGGCGTCGATGATGTAGCCGTCGCGCCGCACGCCGGCATCGGCCAGCACCATCGCCATCGTGTACGGCTCCTCTCCGCCGGCGCAGGGGACGGACAGGATGCGCACCATGCGGTTGGCATCGCCGGCCAGGCGCGCCCGGACGAATTCGGCGGCGGCCTGGAAGGCTTGTGGATCGCGGTAGAACCAGGACTCCGGCACCACCACCAGCTCCACCAGCGCGGTCAGCTCGTCCGGCGTCATGCGGTCGAGGTAGACGTCCTGGTTGGCGGCCGCGGTCCGCTCCATGCGGAGCTTGATCGCGCGTTCGACCGTGGACCTGGACAGCGTCAAGCCGGTGGCCTCGTGCAGCATGGATTGGGCGGGCGTCATGGCTGGAACAGCATCGCGCGCAGCGACGCGGGCAGCAGGTGTTCAAGTTCCACCAGTTGCAGCATGCCGCCCGGGTCGCTGGCGACCTCGCCGAGGAAGGGCGCGGCCTGGACGCCGCTGGCGCCCAGCTGCGTTTCGGCCACTTCCTGCACGCCCAGCACGCGCTCCGCGCGCAGGCCAAGCAGATGGTCCGTGCCTTCCGGCGCGTGGTAGGTCACCACGATGATGCGGGTGTCGAAATGATCGGCGCCGCTGGGCAGCCCGCTGGCGCGGCACAAGTCGATCACCGGGACCGATACACCGTGGAAGTCCATCAGGCCGGCGACGGTGTCCGGCGCCAGCGGCAGGTGCTTCAGTTCCAGCAGCGGCAGCACGCGCACCACGTCGCGCAGGCGCAGGCCGTAGCGGTCGGCGCCGATGTGGAAGATCAGCAGCTTCATCGCCCGCTCCGGTCAGGCCGCGACGGCGAAGTTGGCGACGCTGGTCTGCAGGTCGCCCGCGGCGTACTGTAGTTGGTGCACCGCTTCGCTGGTGGCCTTGAGCGATTCCACGGTCTGCTGGGTGGAGTCGTTCAGCTGCATCATGGTTTCGGAAATCTGCTGCGCGCCCACCGCCTGCGACTGCATCCCCTGCAGCACCGCGTCGAACTGCGGCGCCAGTTTCTGCACCTGGTCCATCACGCCGGACAGCTGGTCCGTCACCTGGCGCACCTCGCCGACGCTGCGGCGTATCTCCTCGGAGAATTTGTCCATGCCCATGACGCTGGCCGACACCGCCGACTGCATCTCCTTGAGCATCTGCTCGATGTCCCAGGTGGAGACCGAGGTCTGGTCGGCCAGGCGGCGGATTTCGGTGGCCACCACGGAGAAGCCGCGTCCCGCCTCGCCGGCCTTCTCGGCCTCGATGGCGGCGTTGAGCGAGAGGATGTTGGTCTGGTCGGCCACCTTGGTGATGGTGATCAAGACGCTGTTGATGTTGGAGGCCTTCTCCGACAGCGCCGCCAGCTTGGCGTTGATCGAATCGGTGGCCGAGACCATGTGCTGCATGGTGCTGTCCATGCGGCGCAGGTTGGTCTGGGCGTCGGCGGTGGCGTTGGTGGTGTAGTCGGCCACCGCGGTGGCGTCCTCCATGGTTTTCAACAGCTGCGAGGTGTTGGCGGAGATCTCCTTGGTGGTGCTGAGGATCTCGACGCTGGTCTGCGCCTGTTCGATGCCGGTCGCCTCCTGCTGCCTGGCCGAGGCGGCGATCTCGGTGGCCGAGGTGGTGACCTGGATGCCGGCCTTCTGCACGTTGTTGAGCAGGGCGCGCAGGTTCTCGAACATGCGGTCCAGGCCATGCGCCAGCTGGCCGATGGCGTCGTCGCCGGCCACCTCGATCTTGCCGGTCAGGTCGCCGGAGGCGGCCCTGGAGACCACGCCGAGCAGCGAGTCGACCTTGGACTTGAGCAGGTTGGTGGCCGCCAGTTCGTTGGCCTGGCTGTCCTGGATGGACTGCGCCATGCGGTTGAACTCCGTCGCCACCCGGCCCAGTTCATCGGCGTTGCCCTCCGCCGCCCGCGCCGACTGTTCGCCGGCGGCGAGGCGGCCCACCGCGTGGGTCAGGTTGTTCAATGGCGCCAGCAGCGCGCGTCCCAGCGCCCAGGCGATCAACGCCGACAGCGCCACGCAGGCGAGGCCGCCGCCGCTCAGCACCAGGCGCATGGTCTCCTGCAGCCGGGCCGCGGCCTCGGAGCGTTCGGCCAGCAGGCGGCGCTCCTCGGCGGAGGCGCTGTCCAGCAGTTTGTAGATGCCGTGGACGGCAACATTGCCGCCGCTCTGCTGCGCGTTGTGCCCCATCGCGTCGGCCGCTCCCGGCTTGTCGCCCATCTGCTGGCGCATGGCCAGTTGCGATTCGATGACGTCGCGCGTCCAGACGGCGATCATGGTTTCCAGCTCCTTGAAGCGGGCGCTCTGGTTGGGGCTATCGGCCACCAGCTTCTGCATGGCTTGCAGGGAGCCGGGCAGGTCGCGCAATTCCTTGTGGGTGTTTTCGAGGCGCGCCGGGGTGCCGCTCAGGTAGTAGCCGCGCGCCTCGACCTGCACTTGCAGCAGGTCGTTGCGCATCTTGTCGATCGACTGTATTACTTCCATCGAGTGCCGGTCCAACGCGTTGGCGTCGGACAGGCTGTTGAATTTGATGTAGGCCATCGACAGCAGCGCCAGGATGATGGCGAGGATGGCGCTGAACCCCAGATACAGCTTCTGCTTGATGCTCAAGTCGTTCAACATTTTTTCTCCATGAGCCGCCTTCGATGCGGCATTGTCCCACGCTTCAAGCCGTGACCGCAAAGTTGGCGACGCTCGATTGCAGATCGCCCGCCGCGTACTGCAGCTGGTGCACCGCTTCGCTGGTGGCCTTGAGCGATTCCACCGTCTGGCGGGTGGCGTCGTTCAGCTGCATCATGGTTTCGGATATCTGCTGCGCGCCCACCGCCTGCGACTGCATCCCCTGGAGCACCACGTCGAACTGCGGCGCCAGTTTCTGCACCTGGTCCATCACGCCGGACAGCTGGTCCGTCACCTGGCGCACCTCGCCGACGCTGCGGCGTATCTCTTCCGAGAATTTGTCCATGCCCATCACGCTGGCCGACACCGCCGACTGCATCTCCTTGAGCATCTGCTCGATGTCCCAGGTGGAGACCGAGGTCTGGTCGGCCAGGCGGCGGATTTCGGTGGCCACCACGGAGAAGCCGCGTCCCGCCTCGCCGGCCTTTTCGGCCTCGATGGCGGCGTTGAGCGAGAGGATGTTGGTCTGGTCGGCCACCTTGGTGATGGTGACCAGGACGCTGTTGATGTTGGAGGCCTTCTCCGACAACGCCGCCAGCTTGGCGTTGATCGAATCGGTGGCCGAGACCATGTGCTGCATGGTGTTGTCCATGCGGCGCAGGTTGGTCTGGGCGTCGGCGGTGGCGCTGGTGGTGTAGTCGGCCACCGCGGTGGCGTCCTCCATGGTCTTCAACAGCTGCGAGGTGCTGGCCGAGATTTCCTTGGTGGTGGCGAGCACCTCGGCGCTGGTCTGGGCGTGCTCGATGCCGGTGGCCTCCTGCTGCTTGGCCGAGGCGGCGATCTCGGTGGCCGATGTGGTGACCTGGATGCCGGCCTTCTGCACGTTGTTGAGCAAGGCGCGCAGGTTTTCGAACATGCGGTCCAGGCCATGCGCCAACTGGCCGATGGCGTCGTCGCCGGCCACGTCGATCTTGCCGGTCAGGTCGCCGGCGGCGGCCCTGGACACCACGCGGAGCAGCGCGTCGACCTTGGACTTGAGCAGATTGGTGGCCGCCAGTTCGCTGGCCTGGCTGTCCTGGATGGCCTGCGCCATGCGGTTGAATTCCCCCGTCACCTGGCCCATTTCATCGCCCGACAGCACCGCCGCCCGCGCCGACTGTTCGCCGGCGGCGATGCGGCCCAGCGCGTGGGTCAGGTTGTTCAATGGCGCCAGCAGCGCGCCCGCCAGCACCAGGCCGATGACGATGGCCAGCGCCACGCACAAGCCGCCGCCCAGGATCAGCACCAGCGACATGGTCTGCTGCAGGTTGTGCGAGGTGCGCGTGCGGCCGTCGAGCAGGCGGGTTTCGTCGGCGGCGGCTTCGTCGATCAGGGCGCGGATGGCGCCGACGTCGCGGGCGCCCGAGCGCAGTTCGGTGCCGTGGCCCAGCTGGTCGGCCGCGCTGGCGTTCTGGCCCAGCGCGCGGCGCTTGTCCAGCAGCGGATGGTAGACCTGCGTGAGCCATTCGTTGACCATGGTGTGCAGCCGGCGCAGGCGTTCCTGCTGGACGGGATTGTCCGCGGTGAGCGTCAGCAGCCGTTGCAGGCGTTGCTCCAGCGCGGCTTCAGCCTCGGCGCCGCCGGCCAGCAGCTTCTCGTCGCCGCTGAGCACAAAGCCTCGCTCGGCCGATTGCAGTTCCAGCACGGCGATCGAGGTGCGGTCGGCTTCGTGCAGCACCTCCAGCGTGTGCCGGTCCCACTGCCGGGCCTCGGACAGCTTGCTGAAGTTCAGATAGGCCATGGCCAGCAGCACCAGGATGGTGGCGACGACGGCGCCGAAACCGATGGCGAGTTTCGACTTGATACGGACGTTCTTTAGCATGGATGCTCCACTGGGGCTTGGTGGTGGAAACAATGTAACATTTTGCCGCCGATTGTGGAGGACAAAAAAAGGACCGCCAATCGGCGGTCCCTCGTTTGCTGCCGATGTCCGGCTTATTGGCCGCGCTTCAGGCGCGCGTTGGCGGCGATGCGCATGCGCAGGGCGTTCAACTTGATGAAGCCACCGGCGTCGGCCTGGTTGTAGGCGCCGCCGTCTTCGTCGAAGGTGGCGATGTTCATATCAAACAGGGAGTCGGTCTTCGAATCGCGCGAGACGACGATCACATTGCCCTTGTAGAGCTTCACGCGCACCCAGCCGTTTACGGTGGCCTGGGTGTGGTCGATCAGCGTCTGGATGGCGACGCGCTCCGGCGCCCACCAGTAGCCGTTGTAGATCATCGAGGCGTAGCGCGGCATCAGGTCGTCCTTCAGGTGGGCCACTTCGCGGTCCAGCGTGATCGACTCGATGGCGCGGTGCGCCTTGAGCATGATGGTGCCGCCAGGGGTTTCGTAGCAGCCGCGCGACTTCATGCCGACGTAGCGGTTCTCCACCAGGTCCAGGCGGCCGATGCCATGCTTGCCGCCCAGGCGATTCAGTTCGGTCAGCACGGTGGCCGGCGACATGCGCACGCCGTTCAGGGCGACGATGTCGCCTTTCTCGTATTCGATGTCCAGGTATTCCGCCTGGTCCGGCGCCGCCTCAGGGCTGACGCTCCAGCGCCACATGGTTTCCTCGGCTTCGGCGCTCGGGTTTTCCAGGTGGCGGCCTTCGAAGGAGATGTGCAGCAGGTTGGCGTCCATCGAGTAGGGCGCGCCGCCGTTCTTGTGCTTCATGTCGATTTCGATGCCGGCATCTTCCGCGTACTTCAGCAGTTTTTCGCGCGACAGCAGGTCCCATTCGCGCCATGGGGCGATGATCTTCACGCCTGGCTTCAGCGCGTAGGCGCCCAGCTCGAAGCGCACCTGGTCGTTGCCCTTGCCGGTGGCGCCGTGCGAGATGGCGTCGGCGCCGGTGGCGTTGGCGATCTCGATCAGGCGCTTGGCGATCAGCGGACGCGCGATCGAGGTGCCCAGCAGGTATTCGCCTTCGTACACGGTGTTGGCGCGGAACATGGGGAACACGAAGTCGCGCACGAATTCTTCGCGCACGTCGTCGATGTAGATGTTCTCAGGCTTGATGCCGAACTTGATGGCCTTGGCGCGCGCCGGTTCCAGTTCTTCGCCCTGGCCCAGGTCAGCGGTGAAGGTGACGATTTCGCACTGGTAGTTATCTTGCAGCCATTTGAGGATGACGGAGGTATCGAGGCCGCCCGAGTAGGCGAGGACTACTTTTTTAATATCGCTCATGCTAGTTCCAATTGGTGGGAGTGTTTAGTTGTTGGTGTCGACGCGGCCGATCAGCAGGTATTCGATCAGCGCCTTCTGTACGTGCAGGCGGTTCTCCGCCTCGTCCCAGACCACCGATTGCGGGCCGTCGATGACTTCCGCCGAGACTTCCTCGCCGCGGTGGGCGGGCAGGCAGTGCATGAACAGCGCGTCCGGCGCGGCGCGCGCCATCTTGGCGCTGTCGACGATCCAGCCGTCGAAGGCCTTCAGGCGGGCGGCGTTTTCCTCTTCGTAGCCCATGCTGGTCCAGACGTCGGTGTTGACCAGGTGCGCGCCCTGGCAGGCGTCGGACGGGTTGTCGAAGAAGGTGTAGCGGTCGGTCGAGACCAGCGACATGTCCATGTCGTAGCCCTTGGGCGTGGATACGTTGACGTGGAAGCCGAACACCTCGGCCGCCTGCAGCCAGGAGTACAGCATGTTGTTGGCGTCGCCCACCCAGGCCACGGTCTTGCCGGTGATCGGGCCGCGGTGCTCGTAGTAGGTGAAGATGTCGGCGAACACCTGGCATGGATGGTGTTCGTTGGTCAGGCCATTAATCACCGGCACGCGCGAGTTGGCGGCGAAACGCTCGATGATGTCCTGGCCGAAGGTGCGCACCATGATGATGTCGCACATGCGGCTCATCACCTGGCCGGCGTCTTCCACCGGCTCGCCGCGGCCCAGCTGCGAATCGCGGGTGTTCAGGTAGATCGCCGCGCCGCCCAGCTGGTGCATGCCGGCCTCGAAGGACAGGCGGGTGCGGGTGGAGTTCTTCTCGAACACCATGACCAGCGTGCGGTCGATCAGCGGGTGGTAGATTTCGTAGTTCTTGAATTTTCGCTTGATCAGGTGCGCGCGTTCAATCACGTATTCGTATTCGGCTAACGAAAAATCAGAAAACTGCAGGTAATGCTTGATCGGTTTTTGGATAGGCATAGTAACGACTGACAGATGTGCGGGCGTGGGGCGGTGTGCCTCGCCGGCTTAGCCGGACAATTATAAAGGCAATTCGGCGGATAGGGCGGATTGCCGCAGATTCTCCTGTCTATACAGGCGTGGCGCCCTTGCCATTGCTAGGTGTAGATCTGCGTGGTGGCCGGGGTCTTGTGCTCGGGCGCCGTCAGCGGCAGGTCGAGGGTGAAGGCGGTGCCGTCGCGCGAGCTGTGGACGGAGATCTGGCCGCCCAGTAGCGAAGTGACAATGTTGTAGCTGATCGACAGTCCCAGTCCGCTGCCGCCCTGACCGAGCTTGGTGGTGAAGAAGGGATCGAAGATGCGCGACATGTGCTCCGGCGCGATGCCGCCGCCGTTGTCGCGGAAGGTGACCAGCACCCGGCCCTCGGCCGGCGTGGACGCCTGCAGCCACATGCCGCCGCTGCGATCGCGCGCGAAGGCGTGCAGCAACGCGTTGTTGATGAAATTGGCGATCACCTGGCCGAGCGGGCCGGGATAGCTGTCCATCGAGATCAGCGCCGGCACCTCGATCTCGATGCGGTGGTTGGCGGCGCGGATGCGGTTCATCATCGTCGCGATCACCTCGTGCGACACCTGCTGCAGGTTGAACACGCGGCGCTGCTCGGTGGTGCGGTCGACCGCCACCTGCTTGAAACTGTTGACCAGGTCCGCCGCGCTGGTCAGGCCGCGCATCACCAGCTCGTGCGCCTTGCGGGCGTCGGCCAGGTAGCCGGCCAGCTCGGAGCGGCGCAGGCCGGGGCCATTGACCTGGGCTTCCAGCTCCTCGGTTTTCTGGATCAGGGTGCTGGCGATCAGCAGGCTGTTGCCGATCGGGGTGTTCAGTTCGTGCGCCACGCCGGCCATCAGGGAGCCCAATGCCGCCAGCTTCTCCTGCGACACCAGCTGGGTTTGCGCGTCCTTCAGCTGGCGGTAGGCCTCGGCGTTGTCCAGCGCGATGGCGCCGTAGGCGCACAGCGTGCGGAAGATCAGCCGTTCGCGTTCGCCATAGGCGCGCGCGTGCATGGCCTGCACCGTCATCACGCCCAGCGCGCGCTCGCCCACCACCAGCGGCACGTACAGCGCGCTGACCATCAGCTGGGTGCCGGGCGCCAGGAAGATGTCGTCCGGCCCCGCTTCCTCGACGTAGATCTCGCGCCGCTCGCGCACGCAACGCGCCGAGTTGGCGCGCGGGTTGTCGATGGCGATGGTGTTGGTCGGCAGCGGGCGGCCGTTCTCGATGCCGAAGGCGCGGCTGACCGTGGCGCCGCCGGCGTCGCACAGGTAGATGGCGAAGCTGTGCGCCGGCAGCAGGCCCTGGACGTGGCGGTTGAGCGCCTGGAACACGGCGGCGGCGTCGAGGTGGGTGGTGATCTCCTGGCCGATGGCCGACAGGCGCTCCAGCGTGTCGCTGATCTGCTGCAGCACCTCGGCGCGGCGCGCCTCCGAGGCGGCCAGCTCGCGGTGGTGCTGGCCCTCGGCGCGGGCGTGCTCGGTCTGGTGGTGCACTTGCAGGGCGATGGCGCGGCTGGTGGCTTCCTGGCTGTGGGTCTTGTGGCGCGCGGCGGCCGCCGCCTGCGCCGAGCGGTAGGCCGCCGCGTAGTCGCCGACCCGCGCGTACTCGCGGCCCAGCGCATCGTGCAGGTCGCCGGGCAGGGTGTAGCCGTCGATGGCGGAGGCCACGTCCAGCGCCTGGTGCAGGTAGTGCAGCGTGGCGTTTTGCTCGGTCATGCCGGGCGGCGGCGGCAGCGCGTGGCGCTCGTGGATCACCGACAGCACGCGCAGCGCGGCGACGTGGTTGTCGCGGTTGGCCTGTTCAGCCGCCAGCTCCACCGCGCGCTCGGCCATCTCCAGCGCTTCCTGTGGACGGCCGAGGAAGCACAGCGCGTGCGCCTGGCCGCGCCGCGCGATCGACTGGAAGTCGGCCTGGCCCAGCGCGTCGGCGCGCGCGGCCATGCGGTGGAAGGCGTCCAGCGCGGCGCCGTAGTCGGCCTTGTCGAGCGCCAGGTCGCCCAGGTAGGACAGCGCGTGCGCGTAGCTGCGCGCGCCCGGCAGCGGCGTCATGATCTGCAGCGCCTCGTTCAGCAATTCCTCGGTGGCGTCGAGCCGGCCCAGGCGGCGCATGGTTTCGGCGGTGTGCATCAGGCAGGCGCCGATGCTGCGCGGCCAGCCGGTGGGGCGCGCCAGATCGAGCGCGCTTTGCATCCATTCCAGCGACGAGTGGTGGTCGTTGAGGATGGTGAAATTGATGCCGATGTTGATCGCGGCGATGACGGCCATGCGAATCTGACCCGTCTCCAGCGCGGTTTCGTAGCAGTGGACGTAGTGGCGCGCGGCGGTGCCATGGTCGCTGTGCTGGCTGGCCGACAGGCCGAAGAAGTCGTACACCCAGGCCGCCACGCCGGGATGCCGCGGCGCCTCGCCGGCGGCGAAGCGCTGGCCCCAGCGTTGTTCGGCCGAGCGCAGGTCCTGCAACACGGCCCAGCGGGCAATGGCCGCTTCGGCGATGTCGGCGCGCTGTGCGTCGCCGCATGCGCGGGCGGCGGCGGCCATCAGTTCCAGTTCGTGTTCGCCGGTGCGGTGGTCGCCGCGGTCGATGGCGATCCAGGCGCGCAGCCAGTGGACGTCGGCGCGGCCTTCGTGGTCGTCCAGGCGCGAGAGCTGTTCGTGGCAGAGGGCCACGAGGGCGTCGGCGTCGTCCAGTTCACCGGCCAGCCAGACCGCTTCGGCCTGCACCAGCTGCAGGCGGGCGGAGATGAGGCACAGGTCGTCCGGCGGCAGCGCGGTGGCGGGCAGCAGCTGGCGGCCCTCGGCGGCCAGGGCGACGGCGCGGTCGGTGTCGCGCTGGCGCAGGTGCCAGGCCAGCGGCACCAGCACCGGCAGGCGCGCAGGTCCCCGCAGCGGCTGCAGGGCCGCTTCCCAGTGCGCTACTTCGTCGTCGACCGCGTACATGTCCATCGGGGTCCTCGGGCCGCAGATAATTGCCTTGGAGAATTATAGTCCGCAAATGCAGATTGTGCGTGTGCTACGACAATTGTTTTTTTTAATATAGGGTTTGCGACGATTCATGCAACAGTTGACCGTACAGCGTGTGGCGCATCCTGGCGATCTTGCCTTCGGCGACGGCGGCCAGGATCGCGCATTGCGGCTCGATCAGGTGGCGGCAGTTGTAGAACTTGCACTGGCCGAGGTAGGGCTCGAAGTCCACGAAGGCGCGCTCCAGCATGCCTTCGCTCAGGTGGTACAGGCCGAACTCCTGGAAGCCGGGCGAGTCGATGATGGACGACCCGGCGCCCAGTTCCGGCAGCTGGTACAGCCGGGTGAAGGTGGTGGTGTGCTTGCCGGTGTCGAGTGCGGCGGAAATCTCGCGCACGGCGATGTCGGCGTCCGGCACCAGCAGGTTGATCAGCGAGGATTTGCCCATGCCGGACTGGCCGATCAGGATCGACGACTGGCCGGCCAGCAGCGGCTTCAGCACCGCCAGCGCTTCGTCGGGGCGCGCCTTGGCCGAGACCTCGTGCACCGGGTAGCCCAGCGAGGCGTACGGCTGCAGGCGCTCGCGGGTGCGCTCCAGCGATTCGGTGACGTCGGTCTTGTTGAGGATCAGGCGGGCGGTGATGCCGGCCGCCTCGGCCGCCACCAGCGAGCGCGAGACGAGATCGTCGGCGAAGCCGGGCTCGGTGGCGACCACGATGAACAACTGCGTCAGGTTGGCCGCCAGCAGCTTGGACTTGTACTGGTCCGAGCGGTAGAGCAGGGTCTTGCGTTCCTCGATCTTGTCGATCACGCCCTGGTCGGGCGAGGTCAAGGTGATGCGGACCAGGTCGCCGAC
This sequence comes from Duganella vulcania, assembly GCF_009857655.1. Lineage (NCBI taxonomy): Bacteria > Pseudomonadati > Pseudomonadota > Betaproteobacteria > Burkholderiales > Oxalobacteraceae > Duganella > Duganella vulcania. Next base: position 81,024 of record NZ_WWCX01000009.1, on the reverse strand, counting down.
GGCGACGTTGGTCTTCTTGCCGCGCGTGACGCATTGCAGCTTGACGCCATCCGCCTCGGCCAGGTAGTGGCGGCCGTGGGCGGCGATGATGGTGGCGGTCAGTTGCTGGTTGGCTTGCTGGCTCATGGCTGGACCGCCGCCGTCTGGTACAGCGCGCCGGCCTTGGCCGCGCAGATGAAGTCGTTGTCGGACAGGCCGCCCCGGCCTTGGTTGACCGAGTGGGTGTCGTAGCGGACGGTGCAGTTTTTGTAAGTCACGGTCATTTCCGGGTGGTGGTCTTCGGCGTGGCTCAGGTAGGCCAGCGCGTTGACGAAGGCCATGGTGCGATAGTAGTTGGTGAAGTCGAAGGTGCGGACCAGCTTGCCGTCTTGCAGCGACCAGCCGGGCAGCAGCGCCAGCAGGCGTGCGGCCTCGTCGGTGCCGAGCGCGTCCTTGGCCGGACGGCTGCGGTTGTTCAACAGGTCTGCGTGGCTGGCGATCATGCGGCCGCCGCGTGCAGGTGACGGATGCGCACGCTGGCCGGCGGGTGCGAGTCATAGAAGGCCGAGTGCAGCGGGTCCGGCGTCAGGGTGGAGGCGTTGTCCTCGTACATCTTGACCAGCGCCGAGACCAGGTCGCGGGCGTCGGTGTGCTGGGCGGCGAAGGCGTCGGCTTCGAACTCATGCTTGCGCGAGCTGATCGAGGTCAGCGGGCCGAACAGGAAGGTGAACACCGGCAGCACCAGCATGAACAGCAGCAGCACCATGGCGTCGTTGCCCTGGCCCGGCATCGGATCGACGCCCAGGCCGGTGTAGAACCAGACCTGGTTCTTCAGGTAGCCCAGCAGCGCCAGGAAGGCCAGCGAGATCGCGAACATCATGCTGATGCGCTTGATGATGTGCTTGAGTTTGAAGTGGCCCAGCTCGTGCGCCAGCACCGCCTCGATTTCCTGCGGCTGCAGGCGCGAGAGCAGGGTGTCGAAGAACACGATGCGCTTGTTGGCGCCGAAGCCGGAGAAGTAGGCGTTGCCGTGGGCGCTGCGCTTGGAGCCGTCCATCACGAACAGGCCCTTGGAGGCGAAGCCGACGCGGCTCATCAGGCCTTCGATGCGGGCCTTGAGCGACTGGTCTTCCAGCGGCGTGAACTTGTTGAACAGCGGCGCGATCACGGTCGGGAACAGCACCATCATCAGCAGCTGGAAGCCGCTCCACACCAGCCAGGCGTACAGCCACCACAGGTTGCCGGATTTTTCCATCAGCGTCAGCATGACCCACACCAGCGGCAGGCCGATGGCCGCGCCCAGCAGCAGACCCTTGACCATGTCGGCGAAGAACAGGCCGGGTGTCATCTTGTTGAAGCCGAAGCGCTGCTCCAGGCCGAACTGCTTGTAGTAGTCGAACGGCAGGTCGATGATGCCGGACACGGCGGCGAACGCCGCCAGCAGCGCCAGCTGGTAGACCATGCCGGGGCCGGTCAGCTTGAGGATTTCCACCGACAGCCATTGCAGGCCGCCCAGCAGCGTGAAGCCGACCAGCACCAGGGTGTTGACCAGCAGGGTGACCAGGCCGAACTTGGTGCGGGCGACGGTGTAGTCGGCGGCCTTCTGGTGGGCGGACAGGGGGATTTTCTCGGCGAATTCGGCCGGCACGGCGTTGCGGTGCGCCAGCACATGGCGGATATGGCGCGAGGCGAGCCAGAAGCGCACGATCAGCGTCAAAATGATGAAAGATACAAACAAAATCGAAAACGCGAGTGAATACATTCTATGCCTGTGAGAAAATGGCGGATTCGGATTAATGAAGCCAAGAGAGAATTATGTCACAAGCTAACGATTTGCCAGAAGGTTCCGCACCAGAGGCCATCACCCCGCGCCAGAACGAATTCAACCTGGTCTGGGTGGACATGGAAATGACCGGCCTGGAGCCGGACACCGACCGCATCATCGAGGTGGCCGTGGTGGTCACCGACATGCACCTGAACGTGCTGGCCGAGGGGCCGGTGTTCGCGATCCACCAGAGCGACGAGACGCTGGACAAGATGGACGCCTGGAACAAGGGCACGCACGGCCGCTCGGGCCTGATCGACCGCGTCAAGGCGTCGACCGTCACCGAGGCCCAGGCGGAAGAGGAACTGATCAAGTTCATGAAGCTGTGGGTGCCGAAGGGCAAGGCGCCGATGTGCGGCAACACCATCGGCCAGGACCGCCGCTTCATGGTGCGCTACATGCCGAAGCTGGAAGCGTATTTCCACTATCGGAACATCGACGTGTCGACGCTGAAGGAGCTGTGCAAGCGCTGGAAACCGGAAATCGTCGGCGGCTTCAAGAAGCATCAGAAGCACACCGCGATGGCCGACATCATCGAGTCGATCGACGAGCTGAAATACTACCGCGAGCATTTCATCAAGCTGTAAGCCGCGCGCTTCATCGAAACAGGTTCCGTCGAACCTGTTTTTTTTTCGCCTGTGGGGAAAAGCATGAAAATATTGAAACTGGTTTTGATAACGTCGGCGCTGGCCACCGCCTTGTCCGCCGGCGCAGCTCCCTACAACGGCACCCGCTTCGGCGCCAAGGATTGGGAAGTGGCCTGCGATAACACGCGCCGCTGCGAGGCGGTCGGCTTCCAGAGCGAGGAGTCGGAGAGCGCGCCGGTGGCGCTGTGGCTGGGACGCGATGCCGGCGCCGCCGGCGCGCTGGAGGCCAAGCTGATGGTGGTGACGCCGGACGACAAGGATGCCGGCCCCTTGACCATCACGGTCGGCAAGCTGGCGCTGGGCGGCTTGAAGGCGGACACCGGATTGACGGCGGAACAGATCGCGCGCCTGATGCCGCAGTTGCTGAACGCCGAGTCGGCCAAGGTGTCGAGCGGGAAGCATCAATGGCTGCTGTCGCTGTCCGGCCTGAAGGCGGTGCTGTTGAAGATGGACGACGTGCAGGGACGGGTGGGTACGGTCACGGCGCTGGTCAAGGCGGGCATGCGGCCGGCCAGCGAGGTGCTGCCGGCGCTGGCGCCGCCGACGGTGCGGCCGGTGCCGCTGCCACCCGCGCAAAAAGGCGACGAGAAGCTGCTGGCCGCCATCGTCAAGACGATATCCGTTGAGGACTGCGAAGTGGCGCGCGGGGATTCCGGCGGCGACCAGAGCATCTACCGCCTGCCGGGCGGCAAGGTGCTGGTGTTGCTGGAGTGCGACCGCGCGGCTTACCAGTCAGGCTACGGGCTGTGGGTGGCTCGCGACAAGCCGCCTTACAACCTCAAGCCGCTGGAACTGCCGGGCATGAAGGAAGGCGGCCTGATGAACGCGTCGCTTGAAGGCGGCAAGTTGAGCAGCTACGCCAAGGGGCGGGGACTGTTCGATTGCGCCAGCTTCTGGACCTGGGTCTGGACGGCGCAGGGCTTCCAGCTGACCGAGGCGACGCAGGGCTATTTGTGCCGGGGCATGCCGGGCGGCGTCCCGCTGCGCGACTGGGTGGCGCGGGAAGTCAAGTGAGTGTATCGCGCGCGGGGTTTTTCCTTTTGGCATTAAAATTCTGCAAATGTTAAATTAGCAATCTCTTTGCGGGAAATATTATGTCTGATCTGATTGAGCCTGGTGTCGCCGAGCACGCTCCCATCCAAACTCCGCCGCCGCCCAAGCGCCGCAAGTGGAGCCGTTATGTGTTGTACACGCTGGCCGTGCTGGGTGTGCTGTTGATCGCGCTGGTGGCGGCGGTGTTCTACAAGGCCAGCACCGAACCGCAGCTGATCAAGATCGACGAGGCGGCCTCGATCGACGAGGCGATGACGCGCACCTACGGCAAATACTCGCAGGAGAAAAAAGGCTGGGTGTATGTGGATGAATCCAACGAACCGTTCCTGGTGCGGGTGATCCAGCAGGCGCGGATCGAGGCGGTGGGCGCCAGCGACGAGCTGTTCTTTGTGGCCAGCGGCGTCTCGCTCAAGGGCGACGGCCGCAATTTCTACGGCGTGTTCCAGATCCGCGCCGACACCAAGCCCGGTGGCGGACTGGTCGAGATCAGCTCGCCGTTCCGCTACGAAAGCGACGTGCCGGTGACGCCGGAGAAGGTGCGCTTTGAAGCCTTGTCCGAGCGCACCTGGGGCTGGGTGCTGAAGGTGCAGAACGGCACCAAGCCGAGCAATGAGCAAGTCATGGTCAGCAACGTGATGCTGGCGCCGCATGGCGACGAGATCGCCTTGCTGGCGCGCTTCAAGGCGGCGGTCGATGCCGAGCCGGGCGACTGCGCGCAGGCCAACGCCGAGCACGAAACGTGGCGCAAGGCGGTGGAGGCGATGGGCAACCAGGAGCAGACCACCGAGCAGGAGGTGCACGAGGCCGAGGCGATGGACGAGACCGAGCCGCTGCGCTGCGAGCACAGCCGCTGGACCTACCGCACCGCCGACGTGGCCGGCCCGTTGCCTGGTCCGTTGACGGTCAGCGTCAAAGGCACGCAGTACGGCGCGCCGATGGAAGCGAAGTCGTGGAAGCTGATGTTCGACAGCAAAGCCTTCGTCTACAACGTGCCCGACGAGCTGACGGTGGAGTAACTCCGATTGGGGTCAAGTCTGGCATTCGGACACGAGCTGTGCCGTCAGCGGCCGCTTACGGCACAGCTCGTGTCCGAATGCCAGACTTGACCCCAGGTGTTGATGTTGTCCTTCGAAGGAATGCCCGATGCGCCACTTGACTGTTTTTGATTATGTGTTTATCGCGATGGTGTTTGTCAGTTTCCTGATCCGCTTTCCCCGCGAGTATCACGGGAAGAAAATCAAGGCGGTCGAGTCGCGCACCAACGCGAAAGAAAAATTCTGCCTGACGCTGGTCTTCACCGGATCGGTGACGCTGCCTTTGATTTATTTCGTTTCCCCCTGGCTGGACGTCGCCAACCACACGGTCGCTCCCGTCGCGGGATGGATCGGCAGCGCGATCGCCGTGGCCGGGCTGTGGTTGTTCTGGCGCTCGCACGCCGACCTGGGACGGCAGTTTTCACCGACGCTGGAAGTCAAGGATGCCCATGTGCTGGTGTCCGAGGGCGTGTATAAAAACATCCGCCACCCGATGTACACCGGCGTGTTCCTGATGGGACTGGCTCAGTTGCTGCTGCTTGGGAATTGGATCGCCGGCCCGGCCTTCCTGTTGGCGTTCCTGGTTTTGTACAATCTGCGGATCGACTACGAAGAGAAAATGATGCTGGATCACTTCGGCCATCAATACGCCGATTACCAGAAACGCACCGGACGCCTGCTCCCCAGCCGGGGGTAGGACTGGCTTACCGGCCCTCGCCCTGCCGCTGGTCGAACAGCCAGTCGCGCCAGTCCGGGGCCAGCAGCATGTCGGCGGGCACGGTGTGCTCCATGCCGCGGTACTCCAGCATGCGGGCCTTGGCGCCGCCGGGCTGGCGCTGCAGGGCGGCGAACAGCGCGCGGTCCGGCTCGATGGGGTTCTCGGTGTCGGCGTCGCCGTGCACCAGCAGCAGCGGCAGGTCTTTCAGCTGCGCTGCGGTGGCGCGCTCGGGCGCGATGCCCGAGAAGGCGACAGCGGCGGCGAACAGGTCCCGCCGTTGCAGCACCGCCTGCGTGGCGGCGGAGGCGCCCATCGAGAAACCGGTGATGTAGATGCGCTCCGGGTCGATGGCGAATTGGGGTTTCAGGTTGTCCACCAGCGCGGCCAAGGTCGGCAGGTTGGGGCCGGGGCGGGAGGCCAGCAGTCCGTCGGCGGCCGATGGCGCGTAGTTGGCGCTGCGCTCGGCAAATTGCGGCACCAGGATGTAGGCGGGATAACGCTTGCCGATGGCCGGCGCGGTCCACGACATGGCCAGCGCGCCGAGCTGGCTGGCGTTGTCGTTGCCGATGGCGCCGGAGCCGTGCAGTACGATGACCAGCGGATAGCGCTTGCCGGACTGGACGTCGGCCGGCGGCATCAGGCGATAGGCCAGCCTGCCGGTGGGGCCGGCGTAGGCGCCGTTGAGGAACACGTCGCGGCTCAGGGATTTGAGCAAGGCCGCGTCGGACGCCTGGCGGGCAGGCGTGGTCCGGTCGGTCAGCAGTTCGGGCTGGGCGGCGCAGGCACAGCCGGCCGCCAGCATCAGCGCGAGGACGACACCACGCAAGGCCATCGGCTTATTCCGCCTTGTCGGCGCCGTGGCACTTCTTGTACTTCTTGCCGCTGCCGCAAGGGCAGTCGTCGTTGCGGCCGACCTTGGGCTCGTCGCGCACCAGGGTGGTGACGGCGGCCTTGCGGCGCGGTACCCAGAACTTGTAGATGGCCGGCAGGTTCGCTTCCAGTTCCTGCGCCAGCTTGTGCGCCTTGACCGGATCTTCCACCAGCGGCAGTTCCTCTTCCTCGATCTCGTCGGCGCCCAGCAGGTAGATCGGCTTCATCAGTTCCTGCACGTCCGATTCCCAGATCTCGTCCCACGAACCCGGACGCAGCTCCATGCCTTCCCAGAAGCCCCAGCACCAGGCTTCGGCGTCGATCAGGGTCTGGCCTTCGTGCTCGTGCTCGACGAACAGCGGCTCGAATTCCTTCGGCGCCACTTCGAACGTCACCAGCACTTCGTTCATGAAGCGCATGATCAGGTTGAGGATGCGTTCCTCTTCCTTCTCGTTCTTGAATTTCGGGATGTCGGTGTCTTCCTGGCCCCATACGCGCTTGAGCCATTCGGCCGGCATGATGGTTTCCGGGCCGATGGCGATGGCGGTCAGATAGCCGTGCAGCATATCCATCGTCATCGCATCCTCGGGGCTGCGGTCGGACAGCAGGAAGTTGTCTAATTCGTCGAATTCTTTTTCGCTCAGTGGCTGGTCGAGTTGCATGGCTTGCTCTTTTTATTGGATGGAAGCCGACAGTATACACGCCGCGCCCCGTACAATGCGGGGATGAACCAAGATCATTTCGACGACGAAGAAGAAGACGCCCGCGCCGCGGCGCTGGCCGCCGGCATGGCCGACGCGCTGGCCGGCGCGGCCGACAGCTTGCAGGAACAGGCGCCGCATCCGTATTCCGCGCTCAATCCCGAGTGCGTGCTGGACGCGCTCGACAGCATCGGCTTGCATGGCGATGGCCGCCTGCTGGCGCTGAACAGCTATGAAAACCGCGTCTACCAGGTCGGCATCGAGGACGCGCAGCCGCTGGTGGTGAAGTTTTACCGTCCGGGCCGCTGGAGCGACGCGGCCATCCTGGAGGAGCATGCCTTCACCGAGGAGCTGGCCGCGCGCGAGATCCCGGTGGTGCCGGCGCTGCCGCTGGGTCCGCAGCGGGCCACGCTGCATCACTTCAACGGCTTCCGTTTCGCCGTGTTCACCCGCCACGGCGGCCGCGCGCCCGAGCTCAGCGATCCGTCGGTGCTGGAGTGGACCGGGCGCTTCATCGCCCGCATCCACGCGGTGGGCGCGATCAAGCCCTATCTGGAGCGGCCGGCGATCGACATCGCCACCTTCGGCACCGAGCCTTGCGACTATCTGCAGGCCAACCAGTTCATTCCGCCCGATTTGAAGGAGGCCTACGCCAGCGTCTCGGCGCAGGCGCTGGATGGCGTGCGCCGCTGCTACGACCGCGCCGGCGAGCTGCCGCAGCTGCGCCTGCACGGCGATTGCCACGGCGGCAACGTGCTGTGGACCGACGCCGGTCCGCATTTCGTCGACTTCGACGACAGCCGCATGGGGCCGGCGATCCAGGATCTGTGGATGATGCTGTCCGGCGAGCGCGCCGACCAGGTGCGCCAGATGAGCGATATCCTGGCCGGCTACGAGGATTTCTGCGAATTCGAGCCGCGCCAGCTGCATCTGGTGGAAGCGCTGCGCACGCTGCGGCTGATCCATTATTCGGCCTGGCTGGCGCGGCGCTGGGACGATCCCGCCTTCCCGGTGGCTTTCCCGTGGTTTAACACCCAGCGCTACTGGCAGGACCGCATCCTGGAGCTCAAGGAGCAGATCTCGCTGATGGACGAGCCGCCGCTGCCGGTCTAGCGATCTGCATGGTGTTATCGTGCTGCTGGATAATTTCAGAATGGTGTAAAGTAGGCAAGGTTAATGTAAAAATCATTGCGCCCATGAGCGCCCGACCTTTCAAAGGAAAACCATGCTGAAACGTAGTCTGCCATTTGCCTTGTTGCTGTCCTTGACGGCCGCCGCCCACGCGCAGAAATCGCCCGCCGTGATGGAAACCCTGGGTATCAAAATCGGCGATACGCCGGCGCAAATCGACAAAGTGCTCACCGGACTGGGCTATAAGCTGGTCGCCAAGGAGGACTATGTGGCGCGGCTTGGCATGCCGGCCCGCCCGCAGAGGCGCGAATACCAGAATCTGGTGCCGAGGCCTGGGATGTTGCCGAATGAGAAGGGCTACGTTAAGGTCGGTTTTACACAGCAGACCAGCACCGTGGAGGCCATCGCCCGCCGCGAGCGGTTCGACCAGCCGGTATCGCGCGCTGAAATGGAAAAGGCCCTGATAGCAAAATACGGACCGATCACCAAACACGGTGGACAGCTGGGGCCGCTTGAGTGGATGTCCCTGGAGTCGAATCGATACAAGCCCAACGACAGCCCGGATATTTGCAAGGTGGCTGTCGCCGGAAATGTCAATTACAACCGTTTCGCCAGCAGTTATGAGATGTGCCGTCAGACGGTGGCCGTCATGCTGACGGAGTCTTCGAACCAGGGCGCCGAGTTCCGGGTGATGGAGGTCAGCCTGGTGGACTTCGTTGCGCATAGCCGCGAAGCTGCGGCGGTGGAGGCGCTGGCCGAGAAAGAGCGCCAGGACGAGATGGAAAAACGCCGGCAGGTGCCTGTGCCCAAGATCTAGGATCTGCCGAATTGGCGGGTATTTCCCGCTCTCCTTGCGGTTCGGCTTGCTTGCCGCCTGCTTGATAATGAGAACTCAGAAGTCCCGGTGGGTGCCGGGGCATATCGTCTAGCGAGAACTCTCATGCAAGCACAACTGGCCAAACAAGACAGCGCACCAGACAGCGTCACTTTGCTCCCACTGGTATCGCTGCATGACCCGGACGAACCAAGCCATACCCCGCGTGCCGCGATGGAAATGAAGGCGATCCAGGAAGCGATCGCCCGTGTCGAGGCCGATGCCAAGGCCGCCTGCGCCGCAGAGAACCGCGCCCACGCCGAAGCCCGCGCCCGCGCGCTGGCCGAAGACCGCGCCGCCATGGACGCGGCCGCCGCCGCTGTCGCGCTGCAGAATGCGCAAGCGTCGGAAGAGGCGATCGCCGCCAACCGCGAGCGCCTGGAATCGCTGCGCGCCGCCGCCCAGGCCAGCGTGGCCCGCCTGGACGCCGTCAAACAGGAAACCGCCGAGCTGCGCGCCCGCGTCGAGGCCGACACCCAGATCCGCGTCGCCGCCGAGCAGCGCGCCAAAGCCGAGAACGAAAGCCGCAAGCGCGCCCACGAACAGATCGCCGCCGAATCCGAGCTGGCCGAGCAGGCCGCGCGCGCCGCCGAGGAGCTGGCTGCGCAAACCGAACAAGCCCGCCTGCAGGCGGTGGAGCGCGTGGCCGCCGTGCAGGCCGCCAAGGAAGAGGTGGTCGGCATCGCGTCGGCCGACGCCCGCGTGGCCACCTTGGCCCGCGAACGCGAGCGCCACGCCCATGCCGCGCGCCAGACGGCGCAGATGCTGGCGCAAGCCGAGGCCGAGGCGCTGGACCTGACTGTGCAACGCGAACGTGCCGACCAGATCGCGCTGGAATCGGCCTTCAACCGCGCGGCCGCCGAGGTGCGCGCGCTGGAGGAAGCCCGCGCGCTGGCGCATCTGGAGCAGGAGCGTGAGCAGATCGCGCTGGCCAAGGCCGAGTCCGAGCGCAGCGCCGCGCAGTCGCTGCATCTGCGCCTGCAAACCGAGAAGGAAATCCGCGACGCGGCGATCCACCGCGAGCGCCTGGAGATGGTGGCCGCCGCCAGCGCCCAGGCGCGCCGCGACGCCGATGCCAGCATCCTGGCCGCCACCGAGGCGCGCATCGAAGTCGACAGCCAACTGCGCGCCGTCGCGCTGGCCCGCGTGCAGGCCGAGCAGGAAGCCGAACTGAAAACCCACGCCAAGGTCGAGGCCGAAACGCAGGCGCTGGAGCAGGCCAAGCTGCGCCAGGCCGCCGACGAAGCCGCCGCCGAGGCGGCCCGCGCCGACAGCCTGGAACAGCAACGCGCCGCCGAGCTGGCCGAGGAACGCGCGGCGTTGTCGCGCGCCGCCGCCGAGCTGGCCGCCAGCCAGAACGCCGCCGAACAGCAGGAAATCGCCACGCTGGCGCTGCACGTCGAGGCGCAGGACCAGGCCAACGCGCTGGCCATGCAAAAGGCCGCGCAGGCCGAGGCTTTGCTGCAGGCCGAGCAGGCCCGTGCCGTCGCCGAGCAGCAAGCCATCGCCGCGCTGAAGGAAAAGCTGCAAGCGGAACAGGAAGCCAGCGACGCGGCGCAGCAGCGCATCGCCGCCGAGCGCGCGCAGACCGAAGCGTATCGCGAGCAGCAGGAAGCCGAGCAACGCCTGGCCGCCGCAGCCGACAAGGAAGCCGAAGCGGCGCGCGTGATGGCGCAGCAGGTATCGCTGGAGGCGGAACAGAAAGCCATCGCGGGGCAGGCGCTGGCGGCGCAGGCGCGTCTGGCGGTTGAGCTGGGTGTGGTGCATGCCGAGCGTGCCCGTGTCGAGCAGGAGAAGGCTGCCGCTGCCGAAGCCTTGCTGCTGGCAGAACGTGAATTCGTGGAGACCGAGCGTCAATCGCTGGCGCTGATCGACCAGAAGCTGACGCAGCAGCGTCTGACGACGGCCTCGGAAATCCGCGCATCGAAAGCGATCGCGGGCCGTCTGGAAGCCGAGCGCAACGTGGCGACCAATGCGCGCCAGCGTGCCGACGCCGAGCAGGCCGAGGCCGACGCGATGCATCAGCGCGAGCTGGCCGAGCAGGCCGCCACGCAGGCCGTGGCCGACAAGGCCGCCGCGCAGCAGGCCTTGCTGGAGGCTGCCCAAGCGCACGCGGCGATGCAGCGCAAAGTGGCCGACACCACCGCCGCGATGACCGCCGCCAAGCAGCAATTGCTGGAACTGGAAACCCGCCGCCACGCCGCCGCGCAAAAAGCGTTGGCTGCGGTGCAAGCTAAGGTGGCCGCCGCGGCTGGCGAATGCAAGCAAGCGGAAGAGGGCGCAGTGGTCGCCACGCTGGACGCCGCGCGCGCCCGCAAGGAAGCGGCCCGCCTGGCGCCGCCAGCCGAAGCCGGCAAAGCCGTCTGGCGCGCCCGCTAAAAAATTGCGATCAAAAAATTGGGGTCAAGTCTGGCATTCGGACACGAGCCCTACCGTAGTGCTTCGCTACGGTAGGGCTCGTGTCCGAATGCCAGACTTGACCCCAAGTTCGCGGCCGAGCTCGTGTCCGAATGTCAGACTTGACCCCACCGCAAGCGGCCGAGCTCGTGTCCGAATGTCAGACTTGACCCCAAGTTGTTGGTTAGTAGTTGTAGCCGAGGCCGATGAGCAGCAGGTCGGCGTCGCGGTGGTAGTCGGTGACGACGCGGTTCAGTGACAGCGTGCCGACCACCCGTTTGTTGAAGTGGTAGCGCCCCGCTACCGATACCAGCCCCGCCTGGTGCGAGCGCGTGCCCGGCACGTCGTGCAGTTCGAAGGCCAGGTATGGCCCCACACCCATCCCCAATTCCATCTCGCGGTTCAGGGAACGGATCAGCCACAGCTGTGTCGCCACGCCGCTGCGGTGCGTGCCGGCCGAGGTGCCTTCGCGCAGGCCGCTTACGGTCCAGTCCACATAGCGCCCGATCGCGCGCCGGTATTCGATGGTGCCGGCCCGCGAACGCTCCGACTCCAGGCTGTTGACGATGCTCTGCCCGGCCAGCACCGTGAGCGTGTCGTCGGTGGATTTGCCGCCGTCCAGGTGCAGCTTGTCGCCGCGTACGGTGTCGAAACGGTAGCCCACGCCCACCAGCAGCGAGGTGGTCGGATCCTTGGCGCCGCTCGGGACGACGCGGTTCAGCTGCACCTGCGTGTACCAGTTGCTGGGATGGTGCCAGGTGGCTTGCACGCTGTAGATCGGCGCCCAGCCGTGGTCGTTGATATAGGCCTCGCCGCCGCCGTGCGGGCGCGACGTGTCGAAGAAATAGTACTGGCCCACGCCCACGCCCCACGACATGCCGCGCTCGTTAACAGGCGTACGCAGCCACACCTGGCCGGACACGCCGTCGCGGTGGTGGTTGTCCGGATGCCCTTCATTCAGGTAGCCCAGGCTGAGCGCGAGATAGTCGCCGTACGGCTGGACGTAGTTGACGCCGACCGCGAACGAGCGCTCGCCATTGCCGCTGACGCGCAGCCCGCCGCCCTGCATCGACAGGTCCTGCGCGGACGCGGCGCCCGCCGTCAGCAGCGCGGCGAGCAGGAGGGCGGGGCGCTTGGACATGGCGCTCAGGGCTGGACCTGCACCTTGGTGATGTAGTACTCGGTCTCGCCGAAGCACTGGGTCGGCACGCCCTTGTGCTGGGCGTAGCTGAGCACCACGCGCTTGCCGGTGGCGGCCATCAGCTGCTGGGCGACGCCGTCGTCGCGCACGCTGAATTCAAATTTCTCGGGAATCGCGCCCGGCATCGACGTCAGCAGGATCTCGCCTTCCCAGGTCTTGCAGACCCAGCCCCGGCTGGAGAACTTTTGCAGGTAGCCCGCCCGTTCGCCGTCCGAGTAGGAGACGTGCAGCATGACCCAGGTGTAGGCGGCAAACAGCAGCAGGGCGGCGCCCAGCAGGCCGGCGAGGTAGAGGGTGACGCGTTTGGATGTGGTCATGGTTAGGCTTGAGTTGAGTGCAATGTTTTTAATCTTATCACGCGGCCAGCCGGCGCTTGTGACGGATCGACGACCAGAGCGATACGGCGATGAAGGCCGCGCCCGACAAGCCGGTCAGCCATTCCGGCACATGGTATTTGACACTGGCCAGCATGATCAGTGCCAGAATGCCGATCGCATAGTGGGCGCCGTGTTCCAGGTAGACGTATTCCTCCAGCGTGCCCTTGTGCACCAGGAACACGGTCAGCGAGCGCACGAACATGGCGCCAATGGCCAGTCCCAGCATGATGATGACGACGTCGCTGGTGATGGCGAAGGCGCCGATCACGCCGTCAAAGCTGAACGAGGCGTCCAGCACTTCCAGGTACAGGAAGCCGCCGATGCTGCCGCGCGCCACCGTCGCCACCACCGCGCCGACGCCGGCCTCGGTGATGTCGTCGTCGTCCTCGGGCGGCTCTTCCTCCAGCAGCGTGCTGATCCAGCCGACCGCCAGGTAGACCACCACGCCGATCACGCCGGCCGCCAGTACCGTGTACTTTTCCTCCATCGGCACCAGGCCGACGCAGCCGAACACCGCGCCCAAGGCCAGCAGCACGGCCAGCGTTTCGGTGCCGTGCTGGCCCATTTTCTTTTCCATCCAGCCCAGCCAGTGCAGCTCCTTTTCCTCGTCGAACAGGAAGTTGAGGAACACCAGCAGCAGGAAGGCGCCGCCGAAGGCCGCCACCTGGGCGTGGGCGCCGGTCAGGTGTTTCGAGTATTCGGCCGGGTTGGCGGTGGCCATGTGCCACACGTCCGCCAGGCCGAGGCCGGTCGCCAGCGAGACGATCAGCAGCGGGAACAGCAGCCGCATGCCGAACACGGCCACGACGATGCCGACCGTCAGGAACAGCTTTTGCCAGAACGCGTCCCAGTGCCGCAGCACCGAGGCGTTGACCACCGCGTTATCGAACGAGAGCGACACTTCCATCACGCCCAGCACGGCGGCCACCCACACCGCCTGCAGCAGGCCGGTGGTGCCGCCGTGTTGGTAGCCCCACCAGGCGGCCAGCGCCATCAGGACCAGGGTGACGGCAAATGAGAGTCTGAAGTGTTGCATCGTTGTTTTTATGGAAATGGGGACAGGGCTGAATTTTATATTACTTGCTTCCGTCGCTGGGGACCCTTCTGCGATAATGTCGCCACAAAAATGCAAAGGAACCATCGATGGACATCGCTTATCTCGTCACCCCGCTGATCACCTGGATCACGGTCGGACCGATCAAGTTTCTGATTAATAGCGCCAAGGCGCGCAAATGGGCCTTCAACCTGGTCGGCAACGGCGGCTTTCCCAGCAATCACAGCGCGGTGGTGTCGAGCATGGCGACCCTGATCGCGCTGCGCGAGGGCATCGGCCATCCGGCCTTCGGCGTGGCGGTCACCCTGTGCTTCATCGTCGTCATCGACGCCAACAGCCTGCGCCAGCACGTGGGCAAGCAGGCGGCGGCGATCAACCGCGTCGCCAAGGACGACGCCGGCCACCACTGGCTGCGCGAGCGCATGGGCCATACGCTGGTGGAAATCGCCGGCGGCCTGTGCACCGGCATCGCCATCGCCCACGTCATCCACGCCGTGTTCGGCCGCGGCTGATCTGTCCTTTTCCGGCGCGCCGTCCTGGCGCGCCGTCCCGCTACCCGGCGGTTTTGCTGTTCTTTTGGCCGCTCCGGCCTATCCTGATACTTCTGATAATTCACCGTTTATCCCAGCATTTGGCAATTCAGCCACGTTTTTTGCCGTCCAGTCGCACTTGCATTGACCGTTTTCGGACACTCAGGGATACTCTGCGCCCTGTAGTCTGGCTAAAACTTTACAAGCTATTAATAGCACCCACGTGCCACTTTCTCGGAGAACTGTATGTTGCGCAAAACCCTTCTAGCTCTCGCCGTCGCTTCAGCCCTGGTTGCCTGCGGCAAGTCCTCCAAGGAGCCTGAAAAGGCGGGCGCCAGCGCCTCGGCCACCGCCGCCGCCAAGGATGGCAAGGGCGGCAAGGACGGCAAGGACGGCAAGGACGCCGCCCCGGCCGTGCTGTCGCTGGCGCCGGAGGACCTGCTGACCATTGAATCGAACGCGCTGGCGTCCGGTCCGGTCATCACCGGTTCGGTCCAGCCCGAGCGCAAGGCCGACCTGCGCGCCGAGGTGAGCGCCGTGGTGTTGCAAGTAATGAAAGAAAACGGCGAGGCGGTGAAGAAGGGCGACATCCTGGTGCGCCTGGACGAGACCTCGATCCGCGACGCCCTCAATTCGGCCGACGAGGCCACCCGCGCCGCCCAGCAGTCGCTGGAGCAGGCCACCCGCATGTTCGAGCGCCAGAAGACGCTGCGCTCGTCGGGCATGGTGTCGACCCAGGCGCTGGAGGATGCCGAGATCCGCCGCAACAACGCCCAGAGCGAGCTGGCGGCGGCCCGCTCGCGCTCGGTCGCGGCGCACCAGCAGCTGACCCGCACCCAGGTGCGCGCGCCGTTCGACGGCATCGTCAGCGAGCGCAAGGTGTCCAACGGCGACACCGCCGCCATCGGCAAGGAACTGATCAAGGTGATCGACCCGGCCAGCATGCGCTTCGAGGGCCTGGTGTCGGCCGACAAGATCGGCGTGGTCAAGGTCGGCCAGCCGGTGCGCTTCCGCATCAACGGCTACCAGAACCGCGACTTCAGCGGCCGCGTCAAGCGGGTCGATCCGTCGGCCAACGCGGTCACGCGCCAGGTCGAGGTACTCGTCGAGTTCGCCGGCAAGGACATGCCGGGTGTGGCCGGCCTGTACGCCGAGGGCCGGGTCGAGTCCGACGTCTCGAACGCGCTGATGATCCCGGATTCGGCGCTGGTCACCAGCGGCGACCACAGCTACACCTGGCGCGTCAACGGCAAGGCGCTGAGCAAGGCGCCGCTGACCATCGGCGTGCGCGATCCGCGCACCGGCCAGTGGGAGGTGCGCAGCGGCCTGGCCGCCGGCGACCGCGTGCTGCGCGTGCCGAACTCCGGCTACAAGGATGGCCAGGGCGTCGAGCTGACCGCGCCGAAGGTGGCAGCGTCCGGCAACGGCGCGGCCCAGGCCTCGGCCGCGACCTCCCCAAGCACCGCACCGAAAGGGAACTGATCCATGTTCTTATCCGATTTCAGTATCAAACGGCCGATCGCGACCATCGTCCTGATCGTCGCCATGATGTGCCTGGGCTTGCTGGCGCTGAAGAAGCTGCGCGTCAACCAGAACCCGGACGTCGAGGTGCCGTTCATCATCGTCAGCGTGCCGTACCCGGGCGCCTCGCCCGACACGGTCGAGCGCGAGATCGTCAACCGGCTGGAGAAGCCGCTGCTGGCCATTTCCGGCGCCACCAAGATCGAGAGCTCGGCCAACGAAGGCTCGGCGCAGATCTTCATCGAGTTCAGCTTCAAGAAGAACCTGATCGAGGCGTCCGACGAGATCCGCAACGCCATCGCCTCGGTGCGCTACAAGCTGCCGCTGGAGATGCGCGAGCCCATTCTGCAACGCATCGACCCGGCCTCCGATCCGGTGATGCAGATCTCGCTGTCGTCGACCAGCCAGAGCCACGCCGAGATCTCGCGCCTGGCCGAGGACACGCTGTCGGACCGCTTCCGCGCGGTGGACGGGGTGTCGCAGGTGCAGGTCAACGGTTCGCTCAAGCGTGAGCTGTCGGTGCTGCTGCACGCCGAGAAGCTGCGTGAATACAATGTCTCGGTCAGCGAGGTGGTCAACGCGCTGCGCAACCAGAACACCAACGCGCCGGTGGGCAAGGTGCGCGGCGTGCTCGACGAGAAGAGCATCCGCCTGGTGGGCCGCATCATCACCCCGCGCGAATTCGAGGGCGTGGTGGTCAAGCGCCGCGGCGACGAGGTGGTGCGCCTGGCCCAGTTGGCCACGATCGAGGACGGCTTCGCCGAAGTCGATGGCGTGAGCATCCGCAGCGGCAAGCCCAACGTCGGCATCGCCATCTCCCGTTCGCGCGACGCCAGCACGGTGTCGGTGGCGGCCAAGCTGCGCGAGGAAATCAAGGCGGTCAACGCCACGCTGCCGGCCGGCACCAAGCTGGAGATCACCCGCGACGGCGGCGACGATTCCCAGCGCAGCCTGAACAACGTGATCGAGTCGCTGGTATTGGGCGCGGTGCTGACCATCTTCGTGGTGTACGCCTTCCTGAACTCGTGGCGCTCGACCTTGATCACCGCGATGAGCCTGCCCACCTCGGTGGTGGCGGCCTTCATCGCCGTGTGGCTGTGCGGCTTCACGCTGAACTTCATGACGCTGCTGGGCCTGTCGCTGGCGATCGGCGTGCTGATCGACGACGCCATCGTGGTGCGGGAAAACATCGTGCGCCACATGCAGATGGGCTTTGACCGCCGCACGGCCGCGCTGAACGGCACCGCCGAGATCGGCCTGGCCGTGGCCGCGACCACCTTCTCCATCATCGCCGTGTTCATTCCGGTGGCCTTCATGCCGGGCATCTCCGGTGAATGGTTCCGTCCGTTCGCGCTGACGGTGACCTGCTCGGTGCTGGTCAGCCTGGGCATCTCGTTCACGCTCGACCCGATGCTGTCGGCCTACTGGGGCGACCCGGTCGACCACCACACGGCGCCGAAAAAAGGCCTGGGCAAGTTCCTGCAGAAGTTCAACGACTGGTTCGACCACCAGTCCGACCGCTACGGCAACGTGATCGCCTGGGCGCTGCACCACCGCCGCTGGATGACGATGATCGCCTTCGGCACCTTCGTCGGCGCCATTGTGTTGCACGCCAAGTTCGGCGGCTCGAGCTTCCTGCCGGCGGCCGACCGCAGCACCATCGCCATCGACGTGCGCATGCCGCCGTCGGGCAGCGTGGAGATCGCGCGCCGCAAGATGGAGACCATCGCCGCCATCGCCCGCACGATTCCGGAGACCAAGGACACCAACTCCAACATCAACGCCGGCGGCGGCCGCATCTACCTGGACATCGGCAAGCGCCAGAACCGCAAGCGCACCGCCTTCCAGATCGGCGCCGAGCTGCGCGAGAAGATGAGCCATATCGCCGGCGCCGAGATCTCGGTGATCGACGACCTGGGCAACTCCGGCAAGCCGGTGCAGATCGAATTCACCGGCCCGGATTCGCGCCGCCTGATGGAGATCACCAACGCCTACATGGACAAGCTGCGCCAGGTGCCGGGCGCGGTGGACGTCGGCCTGTCGCAGCAGGATCCGAAGAACGAGCTGCAGATCGAGCTCAACCGTGGCCTGGCCAACTCGATGGGCATCTCCGTCAACGACGCCGCGCAATCGCTGCGGGTGGCGTTCGCCGGCGTCGAGGTGGGCGACTGGGTCGACCCGACCGGCGAATCGCGCGACGTCGCGGTGCGGCTGGCGCCGGAGGACCGCGTCAACGCGGAAAACATCGAACGCCTGCCGATCTCGGTGACCGGCACCAACCAGATGGTGCCGCTGGACCAGATCGCCACGATCACGATGGGCAAGGGCCCGTCCACCATCGAGCACAAGAACGGCAAGCGCACCGTGACGGTGTCGGCCAACGTCCAGGGCCGCTCGCCCGGCGAGGTGACGGCCGACGCCATGAAGCTGGCCAACTCGATCGACTACCCGCCGGGCTACGGCCTGGACCTGGGCGGCGACGGCAAGAACCAGACCGAGCTGTTCACGGAGATGGCGATCGCGCTGGTGATGGGCATCGGCCTGATGTACCTGATCCTGGTGATGCAGTTCGGCTCGTTCACGGCGCCGGTGGCGGTGATGCTGTCGCTGCCGCTGTCGCTGATCGGCGTGGTGCTGGCGCTGCTGGTCACCAGCAGCACGCTGAACCTGATGAGCTTTATCGGCGTCATCATGCTGATGGGCCTGGTCGCCAAGAACGCCATCCTGTTGCTGGACGCGGCCCGCAAGCGCGAGGCCGAGGGCTACGGCCGCGAGGACGCGCTGATGTACGCCGGCCGCATGCGCCTGCGTCCTATCCTGATGACCACCTTCGCGCTGATCGCCGGCATGTTCCCGGTCGCGCTGGGGCTGGGCGAGGGCGGCGAGTTCTACCGTCCGCTGGCGATCGCCATCATCGGCGGCACCATCACCTCGACCATCCTGACGCTGCTGGTGGTGCCGACCTTCTACGACAGCATCGAGATCGCCAAGGACCGCGCGCTGGCCAAGTTCCAGCGCCGCGCGGCGCGCTGGACGGCGGCGCCGGCGCTGGTCATGACGCTGGTCGAGGCGCTGCTGACGCTGATCTTCGTGCGCCTGCTGTTCCGCATGGTGATGTGGGTGGTGTACAAGGTGACGGGCAAGGGCGGCCGGGGCGTGTCGTCCGGCGCGCTGGATCCGCACTAAGTCGTTGTTTTAGCGACACTAAAAAAGGGCCTGCGGGCCCTTTTTTTACGCGGCCAATGCAGAGCAACTGCTCGGTTTCAAGGTATTAATTAGAGTTTTAACTCTAACGACTTGCCTTTTGAATAGTTTTATAAATGTAGTATGCTGCTGGCCTTCCTGCACCGGTTTTGGCGCAAGAAATCCAGAAAAACCTGGCGCAGAGCCGCCTACTTATAAAGCGAGACCACCATGCAACACAAATACCTCCCCCTGATCATTGCCGCCGCTCTGAGCGCCATGTCCGTGGGCGCCCAGGCGTCCGGCTACCGTTTCGGTTCGCAGAGCGTATCGGCCCAGGGCACGGCGGACGCCAACGCCGCCGAAGCCAACGATGCATCGACCATCTTCTACAATCCGGCCGGCCTGTCGCGCCTGGACGGCTTGCAGATCAGCGGCAGCGCCACCGTGGTTGTGCCACACTCGACCTTCAACGACAGCGGCTCGACCCGCTTCACCGGCACCCCGACCGGCGGCACCGGCGCCAACGACTACGTGCCAAGCTCGGTCACCGCGCCGGCCTTCTACCTGAGCAAAAAGCTCAACGACAAGTGGACCGTCGGCATGGGCATGTTCGTGCCATACGGTACCAAGATCAACTACGGCAGCGAATGGACCGGCCGCTATGCGCTGTCCGACGTGAAGCTGGAATCGATCACGCTGAACCCGTCGGCCTCGTTCAAGCTGGACGAGCGCCACGCCTTTGGCTTCGGCATCGACGCCGAGTTCATGAAGGCCAGCCTGGGCCAGGCCGTCGACGTGCCGGGCACGATCGCCGCGCTGCGCGGCACGCCGCAATCGGCGGCGCTGGCCAAGCAGATCGCTCTGCTGGGCGGCAACCCGCAACTGCTGGCCACCGCCAAGGACGGCCACGGCTCCAACGACGGCAAGGATTGGGGCTGGGGCTTCAACCTGGGCTATATGTTCACGCTGGACAAGGACACCCGCTTCGGCCTGTCCTACCGCTCGTCGATCTCGCACAAGCTGCGCGGCAGCACCGTGTGGGACTTCTCGAAAGTGACCTCCGACCCGGTCGTCAACGGCGTGCTGGCCAAGTCGTCGAACAAGGCCAACTCGGCCGCGCTGGTTGAGCTGCGTACGCCTGAGACGCTGTCGGCCAACGTGTTCCACCAGTTCGACGCCAAATGGGCCGGCATGGCCGACGTGACCTTCGTGCGCCACAACCGTCTGGGCGACCTGGACATCCAGTTCCCGGGCACCACCGAAGGCGCCGAAGTCATTCGTCAGCAGTGGAAGAACACCGTGCGCGTTTCGCTGGGCGGCAACTACGCCTACAACGAAAACCTGACCCTGCGCGTCGGTATCGCCTACGACGAGTCGCCCGTCAAGAACGCCGAGCTGACCCATCCAGCGCTGCCGGACAGCGACCGCATGCAGTACTCCATCGGCGCCAACTGGAAGCTCGATGCCCGTTCGTCGATCGACCTGGCGTACAGCTTCCTGGACTTCAAGGACGCGTCGATGAACTACACCAACAAGTGCAACCCGGTGATGACCACCTGCACGGGCAACGGCGAAACCACGCGCGGCACGTACCAGACCCACCTGTCGCTGATCGGCATCGCTTACAACTACAAGTTCTAAACCGAAACGACGCAGCATAAAGGGCCTACGGGCCCTTTTTTTACGCCTATTGAGTGGTTGCAGGCGGCGCGCTGCCCTGGGCCGGTGGTGTGGCCGCTGGCGGCGTGGTGGGCGTGGTGGTGTTGGGCGTCGTGTTGTTGTTGGGCGGCGTGGCCGGCGTGGTCTGTTCCGGCGTGTTGACGGCGGGCGTAGGCGGCTGGTCCGCCGCGTGCTTGTTGCAGCCGCCCAGCAAGGCGGCCGCCGTGGCCGCGCCCAGCAACAGTCGGCAAGTCAGGGAGATCGTAGTCATCATTTTTTCCTTTCAACTCAGGGAAAAAATTAGACCGCGTGGCCGTCCGGCGGTTCCCGCTATTTTTCGCCTCCAGCGTGGTGACTATTGGAGAGTATTGTCGTGCGACAACAATGCTAGGCTGTCACTATTCCGATTTTCATCAACTTGAGCGAGAAAACATGATCGTGCAGATGTCGAAAAAGACCGCGCCGCTGGCCCTGGCTGGCTTGATTGCAATGTCCTTGGCTGCGTGCGGTGGCGGTGGCGGCGGCGCTTCGCCGGGCAACAGCACCGCCGCCACGGTGGTCACCAGTGTCCCGGTCCAGCAAGGGCTGGCCTACGCGTTCACGCACGGCATGCAGTCCAGCCTGGCGATCTCGGGCAGCACCAGCAGCGGCAGCGTGACCTATCCGCTGTCGGGCACGCTGACCTACACGCTGGGCGCCGCGGTCAACGCCACGTTCAATGGCGTCGCGGCCATGCAGGCGACGGAAACGATCAGCGGCACATTGACCGGCAACGGCGTTACGCAGCCGCTGTCCATTTCCAGCCCCTTGTACGTCAATGCCCAGTACGCGCCGATCGGCTCGAATGAGCCGGGCAACTATTGCGTGGCGACCAGCACGGCAGGCTATCCGGCCAGCGCCACGGCCGGACAGAGCGGTGACCTGGCCAGCTACAACTGCTACTCGGACAGCACCAAGCGCACGCTGGTCGCGACGCAAAAAATCACCTATGTCACGACGGCCGGCGACGACAGCAACAGCCTCAATGTCCAAATGCTGAGCACCGTCTACGATGGCTCGAACAAGCTGCAGGGCTCCGTGAGCACGACGTACTCGATCACCACGGCCGGCGTGCCGAAACTGATCCGGCTGCAGATGTCGGAAATCGTCGACGGCATTTCCATCACCATCGACGCCAAGTAGGATCAGGCGGCCTTGCGGTCGCTGTCGACCGGCAGCTCGGCGTCGCTGGCGAACACGCGCAGGTCGGTCTCGCCCAGCACCCGGCTGGTGACGGTGCCGGCCGCGATCGAGCCGCTGACGTTGAGCGCGGTGCGGCCCATGTCGATCAGCGGCTCGATCGAGATCAGCAGGCCGGCCAGCGCCACCGGCAGGTTCATCGACGACAGCACGATCAGCGCGGCAAAGGTGGCGCCGCCGCCGACCCCGGCCACGCCCACCGAGCCGATGGTGATGATGGCCAGCAGCGGCGCGATGAAGCTTAGCGTGAACGGATCGATGCCGACGGTGGGCGCGATCATCACCGCCAGCATGGCCGGATAGATGCCGGCGCAGCCGTTCTGGCCGATGGTGGCGCCGAACGAGGCGGCGAAGTTGGCGATGCCTTCCGAGGTGCCCAGGCGCAGCGTCTGGGTCTGCACGCTCATCGGGATGGCGCCGGCGCTGCTGCGCGAGGTGAAGGCGAAGGTCAGCACCGGCAGGATTTTCTTCACGTAGCGCGCCGGGTTGAGGCCGGTGCCGGACACGATCGCCAGGTGCACGCAGAACATCAGGATCAGCGCGCTGTACGAGGCCAGCACGAAGTCGATCAGGTGCAGGATGTCGGTGTAGCTGGAGGTCGACACCACCTGCGCCATCAGCGCGAACACGCCGTACGGCGTCAGGCGCAGCACCAGCGTGACGATGCGCATGACGATGGCGTGGGCGACCTGGATGAAGCGTTCGAACGAGGCGAACACGTCCGGCTTCTTGTCGTGGATGCCGGTGGCGGCGATGCCGATGAACACCGAGAAGATCACCACCGCGATGGTCGAGGTCTTGCGCCCGCCCGTCATGTCGAGGAAGGGATTGGCCGGGATGAAGCTCAGCAGCATGCTCGGCAGCGAGATGGCCTGGGCCGCCTCGACCTTGCCCTGCAGGTAGACGCCGCGCGCGACATCGGCGGCGGAGGCGGTCAGGCCGACCGCGCTCAGGTGGAACACCTTGGCCATCAGGATGCCCAGGCCGGCGGCGATCAGGGTGGTCAGCATCAGCATGCCGATGGTCAGCGCGCTGATCTTGCCGAGCGAGTTGATGCCCTTGAGCTTGAGGATGGCGGAGATGATGGACACCATGATCAACGGCATGACGATCATCTGCAGCAGCTTGACGTAGCCGGAGCCGACGATGTCGAGATAATCGCCGGTGGTTTGCAGGGCGGGGGAGGCGGCGCCGTACAGCGCCTGTAGCGCCGCGCCCAGCAGCACGCCGAGGCCCATGCCGGTAAACACCCGCACCGAGAACGACGCATGCCTGCGCTGCTGCGCATACAGCACGCCGAGCAGGGCCAGTGCCGCCAGCAGGTTAAGAATTACGTTGATCGTCATGGACTGTCCTTTGCTGCGAGAAGGAATGTGGCCGAGGCCGGTAAAGAAGCGGCCATTTTATATGCGATTGGGACGCCAGGAAGAATATTTGGCGATAACCATATGCGCCAAACGATGTTGGGGTCAAGTCTGGCATTCGGACACGAGCTCTGCGGTAGCGGGCGCTACCGCAGAGCTCGTGTCCGAATGCCAGACTTGACCCCAAAGCTGTACGGCGGAGCCCGTGTCCGAATGTCAGACTTGACCCCCGGGTTGGAGCCAGATGTCGAAGCGGGTTGTGCCTTGGCCGGTGGCGGCCAGGCGGTAGCTGAAGCCGTGTCGGTTCAGTACTTCGCGCACAAATAGCAGGCCGATGCCTTGGCCGCCTTTCTTGGTGGTGAAGAAGGGCGTGAATAGCTGCCGCGCCGGCACATCTCCCAGCAGGTCGCCGGAGTCGATCACCGAGAGGCGCACGCCACCGTCCTCGGCCGCCAGCACCAGGTCGATGCGCTTGTCGCCGCCCGCGCCGGCTTCCACCGCTTCCATCGCGTTCTTGACCACGTTGAGCAGCGCCTGCTCCATCAGGTGCCGGTCCAGCGCGATGGCGGGCACGTTGTCGCAGCGCTGCCAGCCGATGTGGATGCCGCGGCTGCGGCAGGGCTCCCGATACAAATAAAGGATGTCGTCCATGACGTCGCGCACGGCGTTGGGCCGCAGCTCCGGCGCCGGCATCTTGACCACCCGCGTGAAGCGCTCGATGAACTCGCCCAGGCTGACGTTGCGCCGCTTGACCGCGACGATGGCGGTGCTGAAGTCCTCGCCGTCGCGCTCGGCCAGCTGGCTGCGGTAGTACAGCAGCGAGTCCAGCACCGAGCCGGTGGCCGCCACCGTGTTGTTGACCTCGTGCGCCAGTACGCGGATCAGCTTGTCGTAGGCGGCTTTTTCCGAACTCTCCAGCTCGGCCGTGAGCTCCTCGACCAGCAGGAAGTGGCGGGCGAAGCCGCGGTCGTAGAAGCGGCCGCGCTGGCCCCGGTAGCGGCGGCCGTCGGTGTCGGTCAGCAGCTGGCTTTCGCCCAGCGGCAGCGCGTCGAGCTGGGCCAGCAGGCCGGGATAGTCGCCGCTGTCGGCCGGCAGGCAGGCCGACAGCGGCCGGCCCTTGGCGTCGTCGCGCTTGAGCAGCGCCTGCGCGCTGGCGTTGAGCAGGCTGATGCGTCCGTCGAAGTCGAACACGATGACCGCGCTTGGCGTGGCCTCCAGCAGCCGGTCGAGGAAGCCCTGCTGTTCGCCCAGCTGCAAACGCTCCTGGTACAGCGCGCCCAGCATGGTGTTGAACAGCTGGACCAGTTCGTTCAGTTGCGGATCGCCGCTCTGTTGCAGGCGCGCCGCGTAGTGCTGGTCCTGCAGCAGGTCGTGGAAGTGGCGGGTGTAGCTGAGCGGCTCCAGCGCGCGCCGGACCAGACGCACACCCAGCGCAAAGCTCAGCAGCACCGCGGCCTCCAGCCCCAGCATCAACAATGGCGCCTGCTTGAACAGGGTGATGGTCAGCCCCAGGAACAGCAGGTGGGCGACCGCCAGGTAGCCATACAGCTGGTGGCGCAGGCTCATGGACGCGCTTCGTGGGCGGCCTCGGGCGCGACACCGCCGCCCAGGCCGTGCCGCTCCAGCCGCCGGTACAGCGCGGTGCGGCTCAGGCCCAGCGCCTTGGCCACGCGCGAGATATTGCCCTGGTGCTGCTCCAGCGCCTTGGCGATCATGTGGCGCTCGACCTGCTCCAGCGTCATGCCGTCCACGCCCAGCCGCTGGCCGCCCGGCCCGCCGCCGTGCTCGTGCTGTTCGGTGGCGATGAAGTCGGCCTGCTTCAGTTCGCTCTTGCCGACCAACAGCAGGGTGCGTTCCAGCGTCTGCTTGAGCTGGCGGATATTGCCCGGCCACGGCTGCGCGCTGAGCCATTCCAGCGCGGCCGGCGCGATGGTGGCCGGCCCCAGCCCGTAGCTGGCCGACACCTGGCCGATGATGTGGCGCGCCAGCAGAGGGATGTCGCTGCGGCGCTCGCGCAGCGGCGGCAGGCGGATGGTGATCAGGTTGAGCCGGTAGAACAGGTCCTCGCGGAACTCGCCGGCCGCCACCAGCTCGGCCAGCTCGCGGTTGGTGGCCGACACCACGCGGATGTCGGCCCGCTCGGTGCGGCTGGCGCCCACCGCCTGGTAGGTCTGGTCCTGCAGCACGCGCAGCAGCTTGACCTGGTCCGAGCGGTTCAGCTCGCCGATCTCGTCGAGGAACAGCGTGCCCTCGTGCGCGCTGGCGATGTGGCCCTTGCGGTCGGTCCTGGCGTCGGTGAAGGCGCCGCGCACGTGGCCGAACATCTCGCTTTCGAACAGCGACGGCGTGATCGCCCCCATGTTGATCTTGACGATGGCCTGCGCCGCGCGCGGGCTGTTGCGGTGCAGGGCGTCGGCGATCAGCTCCTTGCCACAGCCGCTTTCGCCCAGGATCAGCACCGGCGCCCGGGTGGCCGCCACCTGGCCGACGGTGGCCAGCACCTTCAACAGGCGCGGATGCTCGCCGACGATGCCGCTGAAATCGAACTGGGCGTCCAGCGCGGCGCGCGTCGGGCAGCCGGCCGGGGCGGGCGCGGCGGTGTCGAGCGTGGTGCGGATCAGCTCCATCAGCTGGGCGTTGTCCCACGGCTTGGTGAAGAAGTTGGCCGCGCCGGCCTGCACGCCCTTGACCGCCAGCGCGATCGAACCCCAGGCCGTCATCAAGAGCACCGGCAGCGCCGGCTGCAGCTGCTTGATGTCAGCCAGCAGCTGCAAGCCTTCCTCGCCGCTGGTGCGCAGCGAGAAGTTCATGTCCTGCAGCACCAGGTCGGCCGGCTGGCGGGCCAGCTGTTCCAGTGCCTGGCGCGGGTCGTCGCAGCACACGGTGTCGAAGCCGGATTGCTTGAGCAGCAGCGCCAGCGACACCTGTACCGCGCTGTCGTCGTCGACGATCAGGATACGCGGTTTGCCGGACAATTCTTTACGGGATGATTCCATCAATTCAAACTGGCCTATTCATAGTGCAGCGCCTGGGTCGGGCTCAGGCGCGCGGCGCGCCAGCCCGGATAGAGCGAACACAGCAAGGATAGCAGATAGATCACGCCGGCCGATAGCGCCGCCGCCATCAAAAACACCGTCCAGTTCAGGCTGTCGCCCAGCGCGCCGGTCAGCGGCAGCTGCACCAGCAACAGCAGCGCGATGGCCATGGCGCCCGAGCTGAGCAGCATCTGTTCGACGATGATCTGGCCGTAGATGTGGCCGGAGTCGGCGCCGATCGCGCGCCGCAGGCCGATCTCCGGAATGCGCTGGGTGGTGTTCTGCCACAGCACGCCGAACAGGCCGAACGCCACCATCACCAGCAGGAAGGCCGCGATCACGGCCAGCACCGTCAGCGGTATGGTCTGGGTCTTGATCATCGAGGTGCGCATGTCGGCCACCGGCGAAATGGTGTAGCTCCAGTCGTTGCGCACCAGCTTGAGCTGGCGGTTGAGCGCCGCCTCGAAGGTGCGCGGCGTGCCGGGGCGCACCTTGAGCTGGATCGCCTCCAGTCCGCCTCCGCCGGCGCCCGTCTGGTGGCGCACCAGCATGAAGCTGGGCGGCGACATGAACTCGCCCTGGCTGCGGAACTCCTCGACGATGCCGACCACCTTGAACTGCTTGGGCGCCTTCTTGGGATCGTCCTCGTTCTCGCTGAACACCTGGCCGAGCGCCGGCTTGTCCTCGAACAGCTTCTGCGCCAGCCGGCGGTTGATGACCACCGGCCGCTCGGCCGCGCCGTCGTCGGCCCGGGAGAACCAGCGGCCCTCGGCCAGCGTCATGCCGACCACGGCGGGAAATTCGTCGCTGATCTCGAACAGGTTGAAGACGAACTTGCGCTTGCCTTCGCGCAGCGTGAATTCGCTGGTCCAGGTCGACCCCTGGTAGACCGGGAAGCTGGTGAAGGCGACTTCCTCCACTTCCGGCAGCGCCTTCAGGCTCTGGCGGAATTTATCGTAGATCAGCGGATCGGCCTCGATGCCGCCCTCGTTGCGGGCGTTGAGCGAGGCCGACCACACGTCTTGGTAGCTGAAGCCGGTCGGCATCCGGTACAGCTGGTAGCTGCGCAGCGCGAACGCGGCGATGGCGAACACCACCACGAAGGCCAGCAGGATTTCCAGCGACAGCATCATATTGCGCGACTTGCGCTTCCAGATCAGTTTCAATAGGTGGCGCAGCATCATGCGGCTCCTTTCAAGGCGTGGACGGGGTCGAGGCGGGACATCTTCCAGGCCGGCAGCACGCCCGACAGCAGGCCGAACACGGTCGCCAGCAGCAGGCCCATGCCGAACACGGCCAGGTTCAGCTCCACATGCAGGTAGGGGATCAAACCCGAGCCCTCCAGCCACCACAGCACCAGCCGCGCGCAGGCCAGGCCGATCAGTCCGCCGGCCAGGCACAGCAGCACGTTCTCCAGCACCAGCTGGCGCACCAGGTGGGCGCTGGTGGCGCCGAAGGCCTTGCGCACGCCGATCTCGCTGCTGCGCTCGAGGATGCGGCCGGTGTTCAGGTTGACCAGGTTGAGCGCCGGCAGCGCCATGAACAGCAGCATCAGTCCGCCGATCACCAGCAGCAGCTTGCCGGCGCCGGAATCGGACCCTTCCTGTTGCAGCAGCATGCGGGCGAACAGGTCGAGCTTGCTGTCGCCCCAGACGCGGGCGATGTTGTACTGATTGGGATCGTCAAACACCACGGTCTTGGCGGCAGCCTCGATGTCGCGCCGGATGCGGGGCAGGTCCTCTGCCGTGTGCGCCAGCACCATGAAGGCGAAATTGCCGAAGATCTGGTTGCGGTAGTCGGTGGACGGGAAGGTGGTGATGGGCGCCCAGATGTCGGAGTAGGCGTTCAGGTGCATGGCGTCCTCGACCACGCCGATGACGGTGAAGTACTGGCCGCCAATGCTGATCTTCTGGTCCAGCACCGGCTGGCCTGGGAACAGCTTGCGCGCGGTGCTGGCGTTGACGACCGCCACGAAGCGGCCCTGGTCGACGTCGGCCTGGTCCGGCACGCGGCCCTGCAGCACCTTGAAGTCGAGGATCTTCCAGTATTCGGCGTCGGTGCGGCGCATCAGCAGTTCGCTGACGCGGCCCTCCTGGTACACCGACACGGTCTCCGGCATGGTGGTGGCCGATACCGCCTCCACACCCGGCAGCGGCTTGATGTACTTGTCGATCAGCTTGAAGCCGAGCGGGCTGCGGCGCACGCCCTTGCCCTCGGTGTGGCGGGCCTCGATCATGATGGCCTGCACGAAGCGGTCGCTCTTGCCCTCGACGCCGCTGGGGTAGAAGGCGTTTTGCAGCAGCGCCGTGACCACCAGCAGCACCACCAGCGTCAGCACGATGCACAGCAGGTTGATGGCGGTGAACAGCTTGCGGCGCATGAAGACCTTCCACGCGGTCAGCAGATAATTCCTGAACATGGCGTCCCCTTGAGCTTAGGCGGCGACCAGCTGGCCGTCGAACACGCGCACGATGCGGCTGGCGCGCTTGGCTTCCTGCTCGTCGTGGGTGACCATCACCACGGTCGTGCCTTCGCTGTTGAGCTTGAGCAGGATGTCCATCACCTCCTGGCCCATCTTGCTGTCGAGGTTGCCGGTGGGCTCGTCGGCCAGCAGCACCTGCGGCTGGCCGACGATGGCGCGGGCGATCGCCACGCGCTGCTGCTGGCCGCCCGACAGCTGGTTGGGGTAGTGGTCCATGCGCGCGCCGAGGCCGACCTTTTCCAGCGCCTCGCGCGCCAGCCGCTGGCGCTTCTTGGCCGACAGGTCGCGGTACAGCAGCGGCAGCTCGACGTTGTCGATCACGCGCAGGTCGTTGATCAGGTGGAAGCTCTGGAAGATGAAGCCGAAGGTGTTGTTGCGCAGCTTGGCCACGTGCTTGTCCTTGTACGAGGCCACCGGCGCGCCGCCCACGTGGATGGCGCCGCTGCCTGGACGGTCCAGCAGGCCGATCAGGTTCAGCAGCGTGCTCTTGCCGCAACCGCTGGGGCCCATGATGCAGACGAATTCCGACTTCTCGACATGCAGGTCGATGTCCTTCAGGGCCAGGGTTTCGACCTTGTCGGTCTGGTAGGTTTTGCTGACGTTGCTCAGGCGGATCATGATGGTCCTTTCGATGCGGTTATTGGGCGACGCGGATGCTGTCGCGGTCCTTGTAGCGGGTGGTGTCTGAAATGATGAGGCGGTCGCCGGCGCGGGCGCCGGACAGGATCTCCACGGCCTTGCCGTCGCTGGCGCCGATGTTGAGCGTGGTCTTGCGGGCCATGCCGTCGCGCACCACGAAGATGTCCTGCGGGCCGCGGCCGTTGAAGGCCGGGCCGTAGTCGGCCAGCAGCGTGCGCTGCTTCTGCTCGGTGACGATGTTGACCTCGACCCGCAGCTTGTTGCGCAGCATCGGGTGGCTGGGCTGGTTGAGCGTAACCAGCAGCTTGACGGTGCCGTTCTGGATCTCCGGCAGGATGGTCTGCACCACGCCATCCAGCCGCACATTGCCCTGCTCGACACGCACCGCCTGGCCGGCGCTGAGCGCGCGCGCGTGGAAGTCCGACAGCGAGGCCTCGACCTTGTAGTTGCTCAGCTCGGAGACCTTGGCCACCAGCTGGCCGGTGGCCAGGCTGGCGCCCTCGTCGGCCAGCAGCCAGGTCAGCATGCCGGCGAACGGCGCGCGCACCTGGGTTTGCGCCAGCAGTTCCTGTTGCTGCTGCAGTTGTTTTTGCAGGATGTTCTTTTGCAGCCGCGCCCCTTCGATGCTGGAGGAGGTGACGCGCTGGCTGTCGTCGATCTGCTCGTGCTGCTGGCGCAGCTGGATCTCGGTGCGCTTGACGTTCAGTTCGGCGGTCAGCAGGTCCTCGGCCGAGACGCCGCCGGCCTTGCGCAGTGTCTGGTAACGGCCCAGCTTGACGCGGGTGGCTTGCAGGTCCAGCTCCAGCAGCTCGATGGCGCTGACGATCTGCTTGCGTTTCTGCGCCAGTTCCAGCGTCAGCGCGAGGATGCGGTTTTCCTGCTGGGCCAGTTGTTCCTTGATGCTGTCCATCGCCAGCACGATGGTGCGGTTGTCCAGCTCCAGCAGCAGCTCGCCGGCCTTGACCTGCTGGCCCAGCTTGGCGTGGACCTTGGCCACGTGGGTCTGGATCGGGCTGGAGACCAGCTCCTCGTGCACCGGGATGACGATGCCGGAAGCGTTGATGGTGTTGGCGATATTGCCGACGCGGACCTCGGCCAGCACCACGCTGCCGGCGTCGACGCTGGGGCTGACCACGCGGTTGATGCCCCACGCGGCCGCGCACAGCGTGGCCAGCACGGCGGCCACCACCAGCGCGGTCTTGCGCTTGCGGCGGGAAAGGATATCGGGGTTGAGCGCCTGGTCCATGGGATGCGATAGAGAGCTGGAGTTGTGCTCTCTATTGCAATAGCCGTGCCACATGCCGGCGATGCGCGCAAAGCCAGCAAAATCAAGGCTTGCGCGCGACCGGGCATGGCGCGCGCGGCGGGCGCGCTTGCCCGCCTTCGTTCAACACCGTCCGGAAACGGACACCCCTAGAAGCGATACCTGAGGTTGAGCGCGGCGCTGCGCGGTGCCGCGTAGGTGATCGCGCCATACGCGGCGAACATGCCGAAGTGGCGCTTGTCCAACGCGTTGTTGACGTTGAGCTGCGCCGACCATTGCCGGTTGATGTCGTAGCGCGCCATCAGGTTGACCAGGCTGTAGGCCGGCTGCTCGATGCGGCCGCCGCTGTGCGCGGGCGCGTTGGGATCGGCCGTGTAGGCGCGGCCTTCCCAGTTGACGCCGCCGCCCAGCGTCAGCGCCTTCCAGTCGCCCGGCAACTGCCAGGTGGTGAACAGGCGCAGCAGCTTGCGCGGGTAGACGCTGTTGATGTCGGCGCCGGCCGCGTCTTCCGCGTGGAACCGTGTGTAGCCCAGGGTGGCGTTCCAGCCTTTGGCCAGCTGGCCCGCCAGCTCGAACTCGACGCCGCGGCTGGTGGCGCCGGTCGCTGCGCGGTAGTAGGCTTCCGGCGCCAGCGGGCCGGCGCCGTCGCGGTCGACCAGGCCGGCTTCCTGGCCCAGCTTGTCCTGCTTGATGCGGAACAGCGCGAACGAGGCGTTCAGCCGGCCTTCGAAGAATTCGCCCTTGACGCCGGCCTCGGCGCTCTTGCCTTCGATCGGGTCCAGCGTCTTGCCGCTGAAGTCCTTCAGGTTCTGCGGCTGGAAGATGCTGGTGTAGCTGGCGTAGGCCGAGTAGCTGTCGTTGATGTCGTAGACCAGGCCGGCATACGGCGTCAGCTGGCGGTTGTGCTTGAGCTGGTACGGCGCGGCGTACAGGCCGTGGCCGGTCTTGTCGTAGTCGCCCAGGCGGGCGCCGGCGATCAGCTTGAGCGGATCGGCCAGCGAGAAGCGCGCCACGCCGTAGACGGCCTGCTGCGTGGTGACGCTGCTCTCGTAGAAGGTGGACGCGCCCCATGCCGGCTCGGGATAGCTGCCGTTCCAGCGGTTGAAGTCGCCCACGGCCGGCACGCCGCCGGGGCCGAAGTCGGCGGCGCGGCTGTCGGCGTTGAACTGCTGCTTCGAGTGCATATAACCGAACGCCGCCTCGTGCTGGCGGCCGCCCAGCGCGAACGGGCCGCTGGCGTGCAGGCCGAAGTCGTCCTGCCTGGTGTGGGTCTGGTAGGAACCGGCGAACGCGCCCATGCCGGCGCCGGTCGCGCGGTCGGGGATGCCGGACAGGTAGAGCAGGCGGGAATCGGCCTTGCGATCGCCGTGGCTGTAGCTGGCGCGCAGCTTCCAGCCGTTGTCGAATTCGTGGTCGAGGTTGGCGAAGAAATTGCCGTATTCCGTGCCCCAGCGGGTCCAGCCGGCGGCCGAGGTTTTCGAGCGGTCCCAGCCGGTGAGGCCGCCGTCGCTGTACCAGTAGGGCAGGCCGCCCCACATCGGGCCCTTGGGATCGGTCTTCTGGTAGCTGTAGCCGGCCGATAGCACGGTCTTGCGGCCCAGGTCCGCCTCCAGCGTGCCGTACAGGGTGCGGCTGTTCTTCCGCATCAGATGGATCCAGCTGTCGCCGGCCTGGTATTCGCCGACCACGCGCGCGCGCACGCTGCCTGCCTGGTTCAGCGCGGTGGAGACGTCGGCCATCGCGCGCCGCTCGTTCCAGCTGCCGATGCCGATCTCGGCCGTTCCGGTCAGCGCCTTGCTGTTGGCGCGCTTGCGCACCAGGTTGATGGCGGCCGACGGATTGCCGGCGCCCGTCATCAGGCCGGTGGCGCCGCGCACCACCTCGACGCGGTCGTAGGTGGCCAGGCTGCCCAGCACTTCTCCCGAGCTCCACGGCTGCTCCCAGGTGGCGGGGATGCCGTCGATCTGCAGGTTGTCGATGTCGAAGCCGCGCGCGGTGAAGCCGGCGCGGTTGGTTTCGTATTGGTTGACCGAGACGCCGGTGACGTTGTTGACCACGTCGGTGACCGTCAGCAGGCCCTGGTCCTCGATGCGCTGCTGGGTCACCACCGAGACCGATTGCGGCGTGTCGCGCAGCGCCATGCCCAGCGGCAGGGCGGTCCTGGCCTTGCCGGTGGTGTAGGAGCCGGTGCCTTCGGTGGTGGCGCCCAGGCTCTCGCCGTGGACTTCAATGCGCGGCAGGACTGCCGTGGCCGCCTCCGCCGCGATCTGCGCCTGCGCCGCCAGCGGTGCCGCCAGGCCCATCAGGACCGCCAGCCGGTCCAAGGTATGCTTTTCCATTTGTATCCCACAATCAAAGCGAGAATGTGGCTGGCGGCGGCAGGCTTCTCAGTTAAATATTTGAATGATAACCATTCTCATTTGATTGTGTCAAGGCGCTTGCTCATGCTGGTGTAGGCCAGGCTCCGGCCGTCGATGCGGAACAGGTCGGGGATTTCACCGGTCTGCACGAAGCCGTTGTGGCGGTACAGCGCGATCGCCGGCGTGTTCACGGACAGCACTTGCAGGTCGATCCAGTCCAGCCGGGCGGAGGCGCGCGCCCATTGCGCGGCGTGTTCGATCAGGCGGCCGCCCAGGCCCAGCCGGCGGAACGCGCGGTCCACGCCCATGCCCAGCAGGCAGCGGTGGGCGGCGTGGCGTTCGGGATGGGCGCGCAGGTCGACGTGGCCGGCGATGCGGCCGTCGTCCGCGCGCGCCACCCAGACGCGGCGCCAGCCGGGGGCGTCCAGCGCCGTGCGCATGCCGGCCTGGAAGGCGTCGGCCTTGTCGGCCGGGAAGCGCGAGTCGTCGCGCGGCAGCGGCTGGAAGTAGGCGGTGTCGCCCCGGCCGTTGTCGGACAGGTGATCGTTGAGGTAGCGGAGGAAATCGTCGAAGTCCGCGGGCTCCAGCAGGTCGATAGGCAGTTGGCTCATCGGCCGATTGTAGCTGGCGGACGCGAGGTCCGCCAGCGCGCTTCCGGTCAGGCGGCGTCGCGGTGGCCCAGCGCCAGCCGCGACGGCTTGCGCGGATTCAGGCGGGACACCGGCGCCGTCCGGCGGTCGTCGGCCAGCTTGAACACGCCCACCAGCTGCACCAGCTGATGCGCCTGGTCCTGCTGCGCCTCGGCCGCTGCGGCGGCCTGCTCGACCAGCGCGGCGTTCTGCTGCGTCACCGTGTCCATCTCGGCGATGGCCTGGTTGATCTGCTCGATGCCGGCTTCCTGCTCGTGGCTGGCGATGCTGATCTCGCCCATGATCTCGGTGACGGATTTGACGGCGGCGACGATCTTCTCCATGGTCGCGCCGGCTTCGCCGACCAGCTCGGTGCCGGTGGCGACCTTGCCGACCGAGTCGTCGATCAGCGCCTTGATTTCCTTGGCCGCCGCCGCCGAGCGGTGCGCCAGCGTGCGCACCTCGGTGGCCACGACCGCGAAGCCGCGGCCCTGTTCGCCGGCGCGCGCCGCCTCGACCGCCGCGTTCAGCGCCAGGATGTTGGTCTGGAACGCGATGCCGTCGATCACGCTGATGATGTCGACGATCTTCCTGGCCGAGTCGTTGATCTCGCCCATGGTGTGGACCACGTCGGCCACCACGGCGCCGCCGGCCAGCGCGGTCTGCGAGGCGGCCGCGGCCAGCGTGTTGGCCTGGCGCGCGCTCTCGGTGTTCTGCTTGACGGTGGCGGTCAGCTCCTCCATCGACGAGGCGGTTTCCTCCAGCGAGCCGGCCTGCTGCTCGGTGCGCGAGGACAGGTCGAGGTTGCCGGCGGCGATTTCCGTGGCGGCCGTGACGATCGAATCGGCGCCGCCGCGCACCTGGCCGACGATCCGGGCCAGGCTGTCGCGCATGGCCGCGATCGCGAACAGCAGGCTGCGCTGGTCGCCGTCGCGGGTGGCGATGGGCACGGCCAGGTCGCCGGCCGCGATCTGGCTGGCGATGCCGGCCACATAGTCCGGCTCGCCGCCGAGCTGGCGCAGCAGCTGGCGCGAGATCAGCATGGCGCCCGCCACGCCGGCCGCCAGCGACAGCAGGCCCATCACGATGGCCAGGTTGCGCGCCTGGACGTAGGTGGCGTCGGCCTTGACGCGGCTGGTTTCCATCACCGCGCTCTGGTGCGCGATCAGCGCGTCGAGGTTGTTCATGTAGGTCATCTGCAGCTCGCGCATCGGCCCCAGCATGTAGTCGACGGCGCCGTCGATGTCGCCGGCGCTGCGCTTGCGCATCACCTCGTCGAGCGCGGCCTCGTACGGCGTGCGCGCGGCCTGCAGCGCGGCCAGCATCTGGCGTCCCGTCTCGGACTTGACCATGCCGGCCAGCTTCTGCGTGACGGCCTCGACATCCTTGCGCTTGTCGGCGATCACCGCCAGTTCCTTGGCGGCCTTGGCGTCGTCGTGGATCAGCAGGGCGTTGCGCAGCGCGCGGGCGATCCGGTTACTGTGGTTCATCAGGGTCTGCGCCTGCGCGACCTTGGTGTAGCTTTCGTTGACGATGGCGTCGGTGCCGTCGTTGAGTGTGCCGAGGCTGACGATGTTTTGCACGCTGGCGATGGTAAGCATCAGCAGGATGGCGCCGAAGCCCAGCCCCAGCCGGGTGCCGACTTTGAGATTCTTGATATTCATATTGTTATTCCGTTTCTCGTGAAAACGTGCGTCCCCGCTGGGCGGGACTGGACGCGTTGGCGGGGGCATGGCCAGGGAAGGTGGCGACCGCGGGGATTGGGCGGTTCGGCCGTGCGTCAGGTTGAGGGCCGTTAATATACATTAAGATTTATTCCAGAGCAATTAATTGCATCGGGGCCGGGGGCGTCATGCTATGATCAAAAATCCCGATTTCTTGCGAAATACGCTACCCATGGCCCATCGATTCCTCCGCTGGCTATGTGCCGGTTGCTTGATGTTGGCGCTGACCGGTACGGTGTCGGCGCAGCAGACCAGTTACACCTTCGGTGTGGTGCCGCAGGAGTCGCCCTCGCAGATGGCCGCCAACTGGACGCCGGTGCTGATGGCCTTGTCCGGGCAGGCCGGCGTCAAGATCAGCTTTGCCACGGCGCCGGACGTACCCACCTTCGAGCGCCGCCTGGCGGCAGGCGAATACGATTTCGCCTACATGAACCCGTATCACTTCGTGGTCTACAACGCCCGGCCCGGCTACCGCGCGCTGGCGCGCGCCAAGGGCGAGCGTCTGCGCGGCCTGGTGGTGGTGCGCAAGGACAGCCCGCTGCGCGAGCTGAAGCAGCTGGCCGGCGCCACGCTGGCCTTCCCCACGCCGGCCGCGTTCGGCGCGAGCCTGCTGGTGCAGGCCGAGCTGCGGCGCCAGGGCGTGCCGTTCAAGGCCGCCTTCGTCAAGTCGCACAACTCGGTGTACCGCGACGTGGTGCAGGGCCTGTATCCGGCCGGCGGCGCCGTGCCGCGCACGCTGGACCTGCTGGACCGCCGCCTCTCGCGTGAGCTGCGCGTGTTGTGGACCAGTCCGCCATTCACCACGCACGCCATCGCCACCCGTCCGCAGCTGGACCCGGCCGTGCGCGAGCGCGTGCTGGCGGCGATGCTGCGCATGAACCTGGATGCGGCGCAGCTCAAGCTGCTGGCCGGGATCGGCTTTGACGGCTTCGAGCCGGCCCAGGATAAGGACTGGGACGACGTGCGCCGGCTGGCGATCTCGCCGGCCGACGCCCGGATCCAGGAATAGGCCATGCGGCTGGCCCTGAGCTTTCGCGCCAAGACCATCCTCGGCATCGCGCTGATCGAGTTGCTGTTGCTGGGCGTGCTGGTGTGCAGCGTGCTGCATTTTTTGCGCGATTCCAACGAGCAGCAGGTGCTGCGCCACGCACGCGTGACGGCCGAGACCTTCGCCGCCATGTCGCGCGACGCGGTGATCAGCCACGACCTGGAAGGCCTGCAATCGTTCGCGCGCCAGCTCAGCGGCACCGAGGGCACGCTGTACGCGCAGGTGCTCGACGCCGACCAGCGCGTGCTGGTGGAGGCGGGCCGGCCGGAGGCGCTGGCCAAGCCCTTCGTGCCGCACGCGTCGCTGTCCGAGGCGGCCGACGGCATGTTCGCCATCAGCAGCCCGGTGGCGGTGGCGGGCGTCACCTACGGCAGCGTGCGGATCGGGCTCGATGTCGCCAGCCTGGAGCGGACGCTGGCGGCGGCCCAGCGCTGGAGCCTGGGCCTGGCCGCGCTGGAGATGGCGATGGTGGCCTTGTTCTCGCTGCTGCTGGGACGCTACCTGATCCGCCAGATCGCGCAGTTCACGCACGGCGCGCAGATGATCGCGGCCGGCCAGCTGGGCGGCCAGCTGGAGGTGGTGGGCAACGACGAGATCGCCCAGGCCACGCGCGCCTTCAATCACATGTCGCAGGTGATCCGGCAGGGGCACGAGACGCTGGAGGCGCGCGTGCGCGAGCGCACCGAGGAGCTGTCGCGCGAGCGCGACGCGGTGCTGGTCGAGCGCAACCGGGCCGAGACCGCCACGCGCGTCAAGAGCCAGTTCCTGGCCACCATGAGCCACGAGATCCGCACGCCGATGAACGGCATCCTCGGCATGCAGCACCTGCTGCGCCTGACGGAGCTGAGCCCGCAGCAGCGCGACTACGTCGACAAGACCTACGCGGCGGCCCATTCGCTGCTGGGCATCCTCAACGACATCCTGGATTTTTCCAAGGTCGAGACGGGCAACCTGGTGCTGGAACGGGTGCCGTTCAACCTCGAGCAGATACTGCGCAACCTGGCGCTGATCCTGGGCGCGAGCGTGCAGGACAAGCCGGTCGAAGTGCTGTTCGACCTCGACCCGGCGCTGCCGACCGACGTGCTGGGCGACGCGCTGCGGCTCAACCAGGTGCTGGTGAATTTGGCCGGCAACGCGGTCAAGTTCACCGAGCGCGGTTCGGTGGTGGTGAGCGTGCGCCTGCTGGACGGCGATGACGAGCACGTACGGCTGCACTTCTCCGTGCGCGACACTGGCATCGGCATCGCGCCCGAGCAGCAGGGCAGCATCTTCGATTCCTTCACGCAGGCCGAGAGCTCGACCACGCGGCGCTTCGGCGGCACCGGCCTTGGCCTGGCCATCAGCCAGCGGCTGGTGCGCCTGATGGGCGGCGAGCTGCAGGTCGAGAGCGCGCCCGGCCAAGGCAGCACCTTCTCGTTCGCGCTGTCGTATGGCAGGGCAGAGCAGGGCGCGCCGCGCGCGGCGCTGCCATTGAAGGTGCTGGTGGTCGGCGCCGGCGAACAGTCGCGGCAGCTGCTGCTGACGATGATCGCCGGCTTCGGCGGCCAGGCCGACTCGGTCCCGGACCTGCCCTGCGCGCTGCCCCTGTTGCGCGCAGGGACCGCCTATGAATTGTTGCTGTTCGACGGAGTGGACAGCTGGGACGGCGTGTTGCGCCTGCGCCGCCAGACGGCGGCGCCGTTCGTCGCGCTGGCCGCGGCCGAGGCCACGCATGCGCTGCATCAGCGCATGCAGCAGGAGCCGGGCGTGCTGGACCTGGTGCTGATGAAGCCGCTGACGCCGGCCATGTTGTACGAAGCGCTGCAACGGGCCGCGCCGCAAGATGGCGTGGTGGACGCGGCGCCGCCTGCCGCCGTGCCCGAGGCCGCAGCGTCGGCGGGGCTGCGCCTGGCCGGGCTGAGGCTGCTGCTGGTGGAGGACAATCCGCTCAACCAGCAAGTCGCCTGCGCCTTGCTGCAACTGGAGGGCGCGGAGGTGGACGTGGCCAACAACGGCCGCGAAGGCGTGGACCAGGTGATGAACGGCCCGTTCTACGACGCCGTGTTGATGGATATGCAAATGCCGGTCATGGACGGCAACGAGGCCACGCGCCTGCTGCGCGCGCAGGGCTACCGCAGCCTGCCGATCCTGGCGCTGACCGCCAATGTGCTGGAGGCCGAGCGCGACGAATGCCGCGCCGCCGGCGTCGACGACTTCATCGCCAAGCCGATCGAGTTCGAGGACATGGTCCTCACCGTGGCCCAATATTGCGTACCGGCCGCCCGCCGGGCCTGAAAAATCGCACCGTTGGGAGCGGTTCCATTCTACACTTGGCATTCTATTCACTTTGCCAAGGTTGATGGAACATCATGCGCGCCAACTCTTCCCGTCTGGATGTGATCGACGCCCTGCGCGGCTTCGCCATCGTTTCGATCATGCTTCTGCATAACATCGAGCACTTCGATTTTTATTTCCTTCCCGCTGGTCTGCCGGCCTGGCTGGTGTCGGTGGACAAGATGATCTGGGATAGCCTGTTCTTCCTGTTTGGCGGCAAGTCGTACGCGATCTTCGCGCTGCTGTTTGGCTTGACGTTCTACATCCAGGACCATCACCGGGAATTGCGCGGCGAGGATTTCCGCGCCCGCTTTGCCTGGCGCATGGTGTTATTGCTGGGATTCGGCCTGTTCAATTCCATGTTTTATCACGGCGACATTCTCAGTATTTATGCCGTATTGGGGCTGGCGCTGATACCGGTGGCGCGCTTGCGCAGCAGGGTGGTGTTATGTATCGCCGCATTTTTATTACTGCTGCCGCACGCCTGGGTGGAGTTCTTTCAGGCCTTGCCTAATCCCGACGAGAAACTCGCCGATCCCGCCTCGTGGGCATATTTTGGCCGCGCCGAAAAATATATGGCACATGGTTCCGCATTCGACGTCTGGATGGGTAATTTAACCAACGGAAAAATAGGGGTAATACGGTGGAGCTGGGAAAACGGCCGCGTATTCCAGATTCCGGCTTTATTCATGCTGGGCATGCTAGCAGGCAGAAAAGGGTTGTTTATTCCATCGGTTTCAAATAAGACATTCTGGCGTAAAACCCTGCTGATTGCCGTGCTGGCGTTTATTCCGCTGTATTTGTTGAAAAGCAATCCCGACCTGTGGCATATCGGCGCGGCGGTGCGCCGGCCTTTATTGGTGATCGTGACTTCGTGGTCGAACGTGGCGTTCATGGCGGTGCTGGTATCCAGTTTTACGCTGCTGTCTTATGCGGGCAATTGGCTGGGCATATTCTCGCCATTGGGCCGTATGAGTTTGACCAGTTATGTAGTGCAGTCCATCGTCGGCACATCGATTTATTATGGTTTCGGCCTGGGGTTGTACCAATATACCGGGGCCAGTTTCGCGCTGGCGATCGGACTGACGCTGGCGGTGCTGCAACGGCAGTTCAGCGTCTGGTGGCTGCGCCGGCACAAGCAGGGACCGCTTGAAACGCTGTGGCACAAAGCCACCTGGATCGGCGCCCAGAGGGAAGCCATGCCAAATATTGGCGCGAATATACCAAAAAACAGCTTGTGAAGGGGGAGCGGCGGCAATGGCCGCCGGCCGGCTTATTCGTCGTCGGGAGTGATCCATTGAATGCGGCCGTGGCCGGCCTCATTCAATCGGCTGACTAATGGCGCGGCTGCGCTGTCGGGGAGGCTGAATTCGAATTGCACGTGGTCGGAATGCGCGACATTATCGAGACTGGCGCCGGCCAGTTCAATTTCCCTGCGTATCATGCCTTCCATCGCATACGGTGCGGTGCAGATCAGATAATGCAGCTTGATAATCGCGATTTTCTCGGATTTTAATAATGCCTGGGCCACGCTGTCGGTATAAGCGCGCACCAGTCCACCGGCGCCCAATTTAACGCCGCCAAAATATCGGACCACGGTGGCTAATACGCCTTCCAGGTCCTGGTGGCGTAATACATCGAGCATGGGACGGCCGGCGGTACCGCTCGGTTCGCCGTCATCGACCGCGGCAGATTGGCCGCCGGCTAATAATGCCCAGCATACGTGGGCGGCACTTGGATGTTGCGCCCATAATTCAGCCACCACTTTTTGCGCGGCGCTCCGGTCCGTCATCGGCTGAACGCAGGCAATAAAACGGCTTTTTTTAATCACCAATTCGTGGTGAACGGGTGTGGCGATGGAGAAGGGCATGGCGGGATTTCTGGCACGGCGGCGGTGTAAACCGGGCTATGGTGCCAGAAATCCGGAGGAAAGACAAAAACGCGCTTAGCGATTGCTGATTTTGAGGCCGTCGCTGTCGGTGAAGCTACCGAGAACGACCATAATAAAATCAATCAGCGCCCAGATGCCGAAGCCGCCGAATGTGAACAACATTAACAGGCCGGTACCGATCTTGCCGACGTAGAAGCGGTGCACGCCCAATACGCCCAGGAAAAAGCACAGCAGTACGGTGACGACGTAATCCTTATCCGAACGCGGACCGGAGGCGCCGCTGGCATGTTGCGGCGCGCCGCAATGTGGGCAAGTTGGTGCTGTCTCGTGAATTTCTTTACCGCAACCGCGGCAGAATACCATGCCCATGTTTTCCCTTTTGTTTTCTGTTTATTGTTGTAGGCTGATTGCCTAGGCGGAATATTATAGGTGGGCGACCGGCTTAGCTTTCTCACCAACTGTAACGATCTGCTAAAATTTCAGCCTACTTATCCGAATACCGCATATGAGCAATCCCTCGCCAGCATCGCATCACTCCGCCACAGACAGCGACCAGGGGGAGGACGACGACCTGATGCACCGGCTGGGCCTGAGCGCCCGGGGCGTCGTACTGGCGCGGCAGGAAGGCCGCGTATTCCTGCGCTTGAGCGGGGTGGTGTCGTACAACGGCTTGCAGGTCCCTTATGACCTGGTGCCGGCGCAGGGCGTGCTGGCCAAGGCGTCCAAATGGCGCAAGATGGATGCCGATACCCGTTCCCAGCTGCTGCTGGAGCGCGCCAGCGACGCCGTCGGCGAAGAACTGCGCGGCTATGTTAGCGCCTTCGTGCAGGA
Source organism: Duganella vulcania (assembly GCF_009857655.1). NCBI lineage: Bacteria > Pseudomonadati > Pseudomonadota > Betaproteobacteria > Burkholderiales > Oxalobacteraceae > Duganella > Duganella vulcania. The sequence continues at coordinate 39,448 of NZ_WWCX01000009.1, read as the reverse complement.
GATGGCCGACGCTTGCGACGACTGCGGTCTCGATGCGCAACCTTTCCTCGGCGCGCTGGCGGACATGCAGATCTCCGAGCCGGCCGGCATCGTCTTCGACCGCATCCGGCAGCGCCTGGAGCACGCCGTCGAGCGCGAGATGGAAGAGCAGCACGCCGAGCGCACCCGCCAGAGCATCAACCTGGCCGAATATCCGGCCTCGTTCGACGTGGCGCGGCGCATGAAGCGGCGCTTCATCGCGCTGCTGGGACCAACCAATTCCGGCAAGACCCACCAGGCCATCGAGGCGCTGGCCAAGGCGCCCAGCGGCGTCTACCTGGCGCCGCTGCGGCTGCTGGCGCTGGAAAACTACGAGCGCCTGCAGGCCATGGAGGCGCACGGCAAGCCGCTGGCCGTCAGCCTGGTGACGGGCGAGGAGCGCCGCCTGGTGGCGGGCGCCACGCACGTGGCCAGCACGGTGGAGATGCTCGACACCCGCACCCCGGTCGATGTCGCGGTGATCGACGAAATCCAGATGCTGGCCGACCGCGACCGTGGCGCGGCGTGGACCGCCGCCGTCTGCGGCGCGCCGGCGCAGGTGGTGTACCTGGTGGGTGCGCCGGAAGCGCGGCGCGCCATCGAAGTGCTGGCGGCGCGGCTGGAGTGCGAACTGGAAGTCCACGTGCTCAAGCGCAAGGGCCCGTTGTCGGTCGAGCCGACCGCCGTGCGCAAGCTGAGCAATTTGCGGCGGGGCGACGCGGTGATCTGCTTCTCGCGCCGCGAGGTGCTGATGTGGCGCGACATGGTGACCGAGCTGGGCCTGTCGGTGGCCACCGTGTACGGCAACCTGTCGCCGGAGGTGCGGCGCGCGCAGGCGCAGCGCTTCCGCGACGGCGCGGCCGACGTGGTGGTGGGCACCGACGCGATCGCGATGGGCCTGAACATGCCGATCGCCCGCATCGTGATGACCACCTCGGTCAAGTACAACGGCTACGAGGAGGAAGAGATCCCGGCCGCGCTGGCGCGCCAGATCGCCGGCCGGGCCGGGCGCTTCGGCGTGCACGAGGAAGGCCTGGTGGCCGGCTACGACAACGAGACCCACAACGTGGTGCGCTCGCTGCTGAAGGAAAAGCCGGTGCCGCTCAAGACCACCGGCTTCGCCGTGGCGCCGACGCTGGAGCATCTGCACCGGATCTCGTCGGTGACCAACGAGCACGCGCTGGCCAAGCTGCTCAAGCGCTTCGTCCACAACATCGACGTGCCGGACGGCTTCTTCTACCCACGCATCACCGAGGACCAGTTCGAGCGCGCGGCCTGGCTCGACACGCTGGAGCTGACGGTGGCCGAGAAGTTCGCGCTGTCGCTGGTGCCGATCTCGTCCAAGGTGCCGTCGCTGCAGCGCGCGTGGGAGCATTGGGCCACGGCGCTGGCCGCCAAGAAAATCACGCCGATCAAGACGGACCAGGTGCCGCTGCACTACATGTCGCTGCAGGAGGTGGAGGACGCCTGCCGCATGTATTCGGCCTACGCGTGGCTGGCCTACCGTCAGCCCGAATACTTCCCCGACACCGAGCGCGCACAGCAGCTGTCGCGCCAGGCGTCCGAGCGCGTGGACGCGATGCTGCAGGACCAGAACTCCGCGCTGCGCAAGCGCCAGCCGAAGAAGTTCCGCCGCTGATGGCGCGCGGCGACGGCGCCAACGAGCGCATCGACGCGATCGACATCCTGCGCGGCATGGCGCTGTTCGGCGTGCTGATGGTGAACCTGCTGTCGGAATTCCGGGTCTCGATCTTCCAGCAGTTCTTGCCGCCCGATCCGGGCACTGGCAGGTGGGACGGACTGGTCGAAACCCTGGTGCGCGCCGGCTTCGAGATGAAGGCCTTCGCGGTGTTTTCCTTGCTGTTCGGCTTGGGGCTGGCGGTGCAGTTCGAGCGCCTGGCCAGGACCGGCCGTCCGCGCTACTGGCTGGCGCGGCGGCTGGCCGTGCTGCTGGTGTTCGGGCTGGTACATCTGCTGCTGGTCTGGAACGGCGACATCCTCACCGAATACGCGCTGGGAGGCTTGTTGCTGCTGCCGCTGCTGGCGGCGCCGGTGTGGGCGCTGGCGGTCGCGGCGGCGTGCATGTTCGCGCTGTATGTGTACATCGGCATGGTGCCGGTCGGGATACCGTGGCCGCAGGCTGCCTGGTTCCAGCAACACGTGGCGCTGGCCAACCAGGTGTACGCGACGGGTAGCTACGCGGAGATACACCGCTTCAGCATTGACGAGCTTGCGAATCTGCTGCCCTTGCACGTCTTTATTTTCCCGCGCACCCTGGCGCTGTTCCTGCTGGGCGCGCTGGCGTGGCGGACCGGCATCGCCCGCAAACCGGACCAGCACCGCCCCCTGCTGGCCGCTGTCGCCGTGGCCGGCATCGCGGGCGGCGCGGCCTTGTCGACGTTGGAGGCGGCCGCAGGCATGGGCCAGACCCTGCTGGCCACCGGCTACGCGGCCACGGTGCTGCTGCTGGCACAACGCCGCATGCTGCACGTCTTCGCCCCACTGGGCCGGATGGCGTTCACCAACTATATCGCCCAGTCGCTGATCTTCGGCTACATCTTCTTCGGCTACGGGCTGGGACAGTTCGGCCGGCTCGGCGCCGCGCCGGTGTTCCTGCTCGGCCTGGGCGTGTACGCGGCCCAGATGGCGGCAAGCGCCTGGTGGCTGCGGCATTACCGCTATGGCCCGCTGGAGTGGCTGTGGCGCACGCTGATGTACGGCGCCGTGCAGCCCATGCGCGTAGCGTTGCGTGAAAAGGATTAATTCAAGAAGGTAAAGGCGATTTTGATCGAGATCAAAGGATTTTCAGGCGCGGCTGCTTAGCATTAATGCCAGCAAGTCCCTTACCGGATCATATTGTTTTTCTTTTTGAAGAGGCCTGACAATGCTGGACAAAAATAGTCGAGAGTGGAGCAACCTATCATGAGCAAAATGATGAAGGCTGCGGTGGTGCGGGCATTCGGCCAGCCGCTGGTGATCGAGGACGTCGAGGTGCCGACTCCGGGAGCCGGGCAGATCCTGGTCAAGATCGAGGCTTGCGGGGTGTGCCACACGGACCTGCATGCGGCGCACGGCGACTGGCCGGTCAAGCCCGCGCCGCCTTTCATTCCCGGCCACGAGGGGGTGGGTTACGTGGTCGAGGTCGGGGCCGGCGTCAAGCATGTCAAGAGCGGCGACCGGGTCGGCATTCCCTGGCTGTACTCGGCTTGCGGCCATTGCCCGCATTGCCTCGGCGGCTGGGAGACCTTGTGCGAATCGCAGAAGAACACCGGCTATTCGGTCAACGGCGGGTTCGCGGAATACGCGCTGGCCGATGCCGACTATGTCGGCCATTTGCCGAAGGAAATAGGCTTCGTCGAGATCGCCCCCATCCTGTGCGCCGGCGTCACGGTCTACAAGGGCTTGAAGATGACCGATACCAAGCCCGGCGACTGGGTGGTGATCTCGGGGATTGGCGGACTCGGCCACATGGCGGTGCAATACGCCTGCGCGATGGGGCTGAAGGTGGTGGCGGTCGATATCGACGACAGCAAGCTGGCGCTGGCCCGCCGCCTGGGCGCGGTGCTGGCGATCAACGCGAAGACGGCGGACCCGGCGGCCGTGATCAAAAAAGAGATCGGTGGCGCGCACGGGGTGCTGGTGACCGCCGTCTCGCCGATCGCCTTCTCGCAAGCGCTGGGCATGGTGCGGCGCGGCGGCACGGTGTCGTTGAACGGCCTGCCGCCCGGCGACTTCCCGCTGCCGATCTTCGACATGGTGCTCAACGGCATCACCGTGCGCGGATCGATCGTCGGCACGCGGCTCGATTTGCAGGAGTCGCTGATGTTCGCCGCCGAGGGCAAGGTCAAGGCGACCGTCTCCACGGACAGCCTGGACAATATCAACCACGTTTTCGACCGGATGCTGCAAGGCGATATCGAAGGCCGTATCGTGCTTGATTTCGCGTCAAAAACGCATTGATGCCACCTGATCCACCCTAAACGCGCGCCTACCGGAGGCCAAGCTCGGCTATCATGGCGGCCGGTTGGCGCAAGCTGGATGTTTAGGGACGGGAATGAATGGAGCAAGGGGAGGGGCCGGCACGGCCCCGCCACAATTTGGGTTGATTAGTCTGCTGAAGGCCGGCGCGGCGCAATTGATTGTGCTGCATCACCTGGCCTTTTACGGACCCATGTCCGATCAGGTGCGGCCGCTGTTGCCGGCGCTGATAGCCTGGCTGGGAGGGCCTGCGCGCATTGCCGTGCAGGTGTTCCTGGTCGTCAGCGGCTTCCTGGCGGCCAAATCGCTGTCACCCGCCGGCGCCGCCGGGCTGGCCGATCCGCTGGGCGCGATCCGGCGGCGTTACGCCAAGCTGGCGCCGCCGTTCATGGCCGCCACACTGCTGGCCGCCGTCGCTTCCTCGTGGGCCGGCAACTGGATGACCCATAGTTCGGTCTCCGCGCCGGCCACCCTGAGCCAGCTGAGCGCCCACGCGCTGCTGCTGCATGGCGTGCTGGGCTATCCCTCGTTGTCGGCCGGCGCCTGGTATGTCGCCATCGATTTCCAGCTGTATGCGGTCGCGGCCCTGGGCTTGTGGCTGGCGGGCCGCCTGGCCGGCGGGCGCGCCATGCCGTGGCTGATGCCGGTCATCACCACGCTGGGCATCGCCTTGTCGCTGCTGTATTTCAACCTCGACGCCGACTGGGACAATTGGGCGCCGTATTTCTTCGGCAGCTATGGCCTGGGCATGATGGCGTGGTGGGCCAGCGACCGCCGCCGCGCGCCGGGCGCCGTGGCCTTGCTGCTGGCGATGGCCGTGGTGCCGGCGACGGCGGCGCTGTTCCTGGATTTCCGCAGCCGGGTCGCGCTGGCGCTGGTGGTGGCCTGCCTGTTGTACCTGTTCGGCCGCGTGAGAACGGTGTCGGGCGGACGCGCGTGGGCCGCCGTCAACGGCCTGGGGCGGATATCGTACTCGGTGTTCCTGATTCATTTCCCGGTCTGCCTGCTGGTCAACGCGGCGTCCAGCCGCTTTGTGCCGGAGGGCCCGTTCTGGCAGGGCGCGGGCATGCTGCTGGCATGGGGCGCCAGCCTGGCAGCCGGCGCCGTATTTTTCCGCTGGGTGGAGACGCCGCTGGGACGCCTCGTCCAGCTGGCTACCGCGCGGGACCGCCCGCGCTCCGGTCGATCGTTGCCTTCAGTGCTGTCGTAACGGCCTCGGCGATGCCGTCCCGCACCCTCAACAGGTCGTCGACCGGCTGGCCGCAGGTCTCCGACCGGATGACGAAGCCGTTGTCCGCCTTCATCAGGCGCGCCGCTCAGAGCTTGACGCTGAACTGCAGCGCCAGGGTGCGCGGCGATACCGGGATGTCGAACGGCAGCGCCAGTCCCGGCGCCAGGCTCGGCTCGCGCGCGTCGGCGTCGAACAGGTTGCGTACGGTGGCAGTCACGGTCCAGCCATGTGGCAACTGCCGGGTGAGGGCGGCGTCCACGGTCCGGTAGTCGGCGACCGGGGCGCGCGCGTCGCCGGCCGGGCGGCGACGGCCCGCGACCCAATTCAGTTGCGGACTGAACTGCCAGCCCGGGCCGAGCGTCCAGTCCAGGCGGGCGTTGGCTTGATGGCGCGGCGCGTAGCCCGGATCGCTGTGGGTGATGGTGTCGTGCGCGTTCTGGCGCGCGTAGTTGGCCTGCCAGCGCAGGGACGGGCTCAGGTCCCATGCCAGCTCGATCTCGCCGCCGTTGCCGTCCATGCCGCCGCTGTTCTGGTAGGTGGCGCCCGGCGCCGGCGCGGGATTGGGCACCGAACGGATCAGGTCCTTCAGCGTGTAGCGGAACAGGCTGAGATTGATGTTCAGGTCGGGGCGCGCCTGCCAGGCCAGCGCGGCCTCCGTGGTGCTGATGGTTTCCGGCCGTACCTGCGGGTTGCCCATGTTGACCGGGTTGATACCGGTCTGTTCGTTGAAGCTGGGCGAGCGGAAGGCGCGGCCGTGCAGCAGCTTGACCGTGATGTCGAGGTCGGCGTCCCACACCAGCGCCAGGCGCGGGTTGGTGGTGCCGCCGAAGTCGGAATAGTCGTCATGCCGCACGCCGGCCGTCAGCGCCCAGTCGCGCGCGAACTGCCACTCATCCTGCGCGTAGACATAATTGATCTTGCGGCGCTGGGGCCGGATGTGCGGCTGGATCGGGCCGTAGTCGATCACGGCGCCGGTGGGGATCGGGATGCCGGCCGGACTGATCAGGAAGTTCTTCATGGTCTCGACGCCGTATAGGTACAGGTCGTCGTGGCCCGCGCCCAGGCGCAGCGCGTGCCCGCTCACGCCGCTGTAGGTGGCGAAGGCCGAGCTGCGCAGATTGCGTTCCCAGCGGCCGGGGCCGCCGATCATGCCATTCGGGAAAAGGTTGGGACCGAGGCGCGCGCCCGCCGGAAACAATCCCAGGCCGTCTGGCGACTGCTCGGTGAAAAACATATAGCTCAGCGATGCGCCCACGCTCCAGTCGTTGGCGAAGTCGGGCGCGGTCCACGACAGTTCGCTGGCCGCGTAGCCGCTGCGCGCGCGGTGGTCGGGATCGAGGGCGGAATTGACGCCCAGGCCGGTGCCGACCTTGTCGCGCCATTTCAGGTTGGTGCGCCAGCGCCAGCGTTGCCAGGACAGGTCGAGGCTGCCGTCGTAGGCGTTGTAGCCGGTGTTCATCGGGCCAGGCGCCTTGCTCACGTGGGTGCCGAAGCGGCGGTCGTTGAGGGTCTGCGCATCGGCCTCGACCAGCGTGTCGGCGCCGTCGGTGCGGCCCACTTGCAGATACGCCGCGATGGACAGCTGGCCTTGCTTGCTGCCGTATTCCAGCCAGGCGTCGCGCGCGTTGAACGAGCCGGCCCGCGCGCCCACGCGCAGGCCCGGCATTTGTTCCGCCGTCTTGGTGATGATGTTGATGACGCCGGCGAAGGCATCGGCGCCATACAGCGCCGAGCCGGGGCCGCGGATGATCTCGATGCGCGCCACATTCGTCAGCGGCATGCTGGCCCACATATTGCCCTTGTCGCCGTTGTAGTCGGTGTTCATGCGCAGGCCGTTGAGCAGGACCAGCACCTGGGGATTGGTGACGCCGCCCGCGCCGATGCCGCGAATGATGTAGTTGGGCGCGTACATGGTCGCCACGCGCGTGACATGGATGCCGGCCACCGCCTCCAGCACGTGGTCCAGGTCGGTCGCTCCCATGGCGGCGATATCCTCTGCCGTCACCACCGAGGCGACCGCCGGCGCGCGGCGCAGCGTCTGGACCGAGCCGGTCGCCAGGCTGATGGCCGAGCGGTCCATGCCGTACAGGGCCAGGTCCTCATCCTCCGGCTGGGCCGCGGCCAGCGACCAGGGGTGCCACGCCGACACAGCCAAGGCGATCAGCCAGCCGGACCGGAAGTCTGCCATGCACATGCGCGCAGCGCGCGGAGAGGGGAACTGTTTCATATTGAAAGTCGAGCAACAGCAGATGCACCACAATACACGGCGCTTTGCTCTTTAACAATTGACTGTTGTCAAAGCGCATCAGGCGGCAGGATGCCCTGGCAGGGCGCTCGGGTGAATCAGTTTCCTTGTGGAAATTACAAATATATTTCTTGCACTTATCTGGCGAGGATGATATCTTTCGAACATGCATTTAGGAAATTTAAATTTCAAAATAGAAATTTTTTTATCAACCTTATCAGAACATACAATGAAAACCATTTTTAAAATTGCCTTGTTGAGCACCACCCTCGTCGCCGCTGTCGCGCAGGCTGGTAATCCGGGGCCTGGCACGTCCAGTGCGAAAGACGTCAAGCTGGCAGGGGACAATGCGGATAAATATGTTCTGGTCCAGGGCCGCAACATCAACCCCATCCAGTCGACCCTGGGTTTTGACAGCGCCTTCGTGAGCGCTTCCGGTACGGCAGCCAAGGGCTGGAGCCTGGCCGAAACGGTCGAATTCAACGATAAGAGCAACAAGCTGGTGTTCACCGACAAGGCACCGACCGACGGCCTGAGCTTCTCCTTTACGGAAGCGGCCAGCCACACCAGCGGTACCTGGACGGTCACCAACACCAGCGCGACCAAGAACACCACGCTGGACCTGGTCTTGTCCTTCCACGCCGGTAATAACGTCGGCAGCTTCCTGTTTAACGACCAGGCCATCCTGGCCAACCAGACGCTGACCGGTAGCTGGGCCATCAACTGGCTCAACAACGCCAAGAGCCCAAGCAGCATTCCCGGCTTCTCGAACGTCGGTTTCTACACTGGCCAACGGAGCTTCACCACTCCTGTTCCAGAGCCGGAAACCTACGGCATGCTGCTGGCCGGCCTGGGCCTGATCGGCTTCGTCGCACGCCGCCGCCGCGCCAAGTAAGCGCAACGCGCAAAATCAAACGCCAGCTTCTTGCTGGCGTTTTTTTTTGCGCGGTTATTCTTGTATCCGATCCGCTTCCCGGATGAAGTCGATGAAGGCGCGAAGCGGTTCCGGAACCAGCCGGCGCCCCGGGTAGTAAAGGAAGGGGCCGGAGAACGCCAGCCACCACGGTTCCAGCACCGGGACCAGCGCGCCGCTGTCGAGGTGGGGGCGCAGCCAGTCCTCGAACAGATACACGATGCCGCTGCCGCCGACGGCGGCCTCCACCAACAGGTCGGCGATCGCGCCGCCTTGCACGTACAGCGGGCCTTCGGCATCGATCTGCACGGTCTCGCCGTCGCGGGCGAATTCCCATGGCGGCATGGCCCGGCCGACGAAGCGCAGGCGCAGGCAGTCGTGCTGCAGCAGGTCGCGCGGGTGGACGGGGCGTCCGCGCCGCTCGAGGTAGGAGGGCGCGGCGGCCGCGGCAAAGCGCTGGATGCGCGGGCCGATGGGCACGGCGATCATGTCCTGCTCCAGGCGCTCGTCGTAGCGGATGCCGGCGTCGCAGCCCGCCTCCAGTACGTTGACGAAATTATCGTCGGCGGTGATGTCGAGCCGGATCTCGGGATAGGCGGCCAGGAAGCGCGAGACGATGGCCGGCAGGATCAGGCGCGCCCCGCTGATGGGGACGTTGAGCTTGAGCGTGCCTGAAGGGCGGCCACGGTAATCATTGACGGCGTCGAGCGCGGCTTCCACCTCCGTCAGCGCGGCGCCGAGGCGGGTCCGCAAGCGTTCTCCCGCCTCGGTGGTGACGACGCTGCGGGTGGTGCGATGGAGCAGCCGCACGCCGACTTGCGCTTCAAGCCGGCGCACCGCCTCGCTCAGCCCCGATGCGCTGAGCCCGCTGGCACGTGCGCCTTCGCGGAAGCCCTTTGCATTGGCGACGGCGAGGAACGCGGTGAGGTCGGCGAGGTCGATTTTCATTGTGCGGAATTTCGTACGGGGCGTCCTGATTATACCTACTTATCGAACGCCGGTTGCGCGTCTACACTGGCCTCTACTTAAACAGGAGGAATTCAGATGAACCAATCTTTCACCACTTTCAAGCTCGGCAGCCGTACGGTCAACCGCGTGGGGTATGGCGCCATGCAGCTCGCCGGGCCACACGTCTTCGGCCCGCCGGCCGACCGGGCAGGCGCGTTGGCCGTGCTGCGGGCAGCTGTGGAAAACGGTATAAATCATATCGACACCAGCGATTTCTACGGGCCCCATATCACCAACCAGTTGATACGCGAAGCGCTCCATCCCTATCGCGACGACCTGGTCATCACCACCAAGATCGGCGCACGGCGCGGCGCGGATGCGTCCTGGCTGGCCGCCAGCTCTGCTGGTGAATTGAGGCAGGCCGTGCACGACAACTTGCGCAACCTGGGGCTGGATGTGCTGGACGTGGTGAACTTGAGGGTGATGATCGATCCGATGCAGCCAGCCGAGGGCTCGATCGAGGAGCCGCTGACCGCGCTGGCCGAGCTGCGGCGCCAGGGCCTGGTGCGCGAGATCGGCTTGAGCAACGTCACTGCGGCGCAGGTGGCGCAAGGGCGGGCGATGTGCGAGATCGTCTGCGTGCAGAATCACTACAACCTGGTGCACCGTCAGGACGACGCGCTGATCGATGCGCTGGCGAGGGATGGCATCGCGTATGTGCCGTTCTTTCCGCTGGGTGGCTTTTCGCCATTGCAGTCGGCGACGCTGTCTGCCGTCGCCGCGCGGTTGCGGGCGCAGCCCAATCAGGTGGCGCTGGCGTGGCTGCTGCGCCGCTCGCCGAATATCCTGTTGATTCCAGGGACGTCGTCACTGGCGCATTTGCGCGAGAATATCGCGGCAGGTTCGTTCGTGTTGCCTGATGATGCGGTGGCTGAGCTGGATGACATGGCGCCACGCGTGCCAAGCGGGGAGTAGCAGGCCAGGCGGTTACGCTGTTTCCCGCAGCTGGATTTCGACGTGCAGGCCTGCTTTGGCAGCTCGGCGGCGCGCCGACGGCGCCGTTCCTCTTGTGAAGAGAGTGCAGGCTCTGCATTAGTAGCTGGATCGGATTGACCTTCGACACTTCGTGTCGTGCCCATTTGCGCCTCCCGTCATGCAACATTTGATAGAGCCAGTGTAGCGCAGTCGCCCAATCAACCGGCGGCGTGGTTATTACGGCGCTTGATAAATCCAGTATCGTCGCTCAAATCGGTCGCTGATAAAAAACGATTTATACTATTTTTGGTGCGCGCTTTCGCGTTGTGCGGCGTGATGGCGGCGTGGCAACCTCCGCCCGCGCTGACCTCTTGGACTGTGCTGAACTCCTGCGTGCGCTCTCTGGCTGCGGCTTGCCCTCAATTCGAAAGTGCCTAAAGAATTTAAACTTTCGGCTCACGCCGCGCGGATCGGAAAGAAGGGGAAGGGAAAATTCCCGTTCTGCAAGCAGCTTCATGCGCCAGACGATGCCGCCGAAGAAGCGAAACGTCAGCGCATTCGGCGGCTGCGGGCTTAGCTCAGCAAACGTGCCGGTCGAATACATCGCACCGAGCACGGCCGCATCCATCAACGTCATATTGGCGTCAAACATATAGATCCGCAGCATGTCTTCGAAGGGAATGTCATCGGTGAGGAAAGCGATGCGACAGCCATGCCATTCCACAGCCGCTTCCAGCACGGCTCCCGTCACGATCACGCCGCTGGGCTCACCGTTCAGCAGCAGCTCGGACGAGGCCAGCGCCGCATCCGTGTAGGGCGTCGCCAGCCTTGTCGCGAATTCTGTAGCCGAAAGCAGTCTCACGAGTTTGCGCTATGGCCTGCGGTAGGCGCTGAGCGGACGGCACGGCAGTGAGAAGTCCACGTGATAGTGTTCGTCGTGCCTGATCCATGGCGTGGTTTTCATGAAGGGCAGGGTGGTGCGCAGATCGCGCCCACGTGATGTGCGGAACATCCGTTCCGCGAGTTCTTTTTGGAAGATCACCCGTTCGATTTTCACATGGTGCTTTTCTGCCGCGTCGGCCAACTGGTGCAGATGCTCCGCGATGGCATCAAAGTCGATATGCAGGTCACCCAGCGCGCCATTCGAGTCAAACTCAAGACCATAGCCAAACTTGTTCAGCGCATTCGACGGCAGCAGCGTCGGCTGGTTCTTGCCGTCGAGGACGGGAACCATGAAATCGACCGATAGTCCGGCCTGGTGAGTGTGATGCGGCTTGATTTGCCCGCCGTTGGCCAGACCTGTTTCGCCGTACATGAAGCGCTTGTCTGGCGCGGCCTGATACACGCCGTTGTAAGCGTCGAGTACGATGTCGCGTATGCTCTGATGAACATAGGTCCGGCCCAGCGAGACGCCGACACTGCTGTAAGGAGCAAAATTCTTGCCCTGCACAGGAAGCTGCGCGCCATCTTGCAGTCGCCCGTTCGCCGGCGTGCCGTAGCAGGTGCTGGCATTGGCGAGCGCCAGCGGAAGCGCAAACAGCACGGTGGCCTTCAGGATATAACACCTGAGCCCCAAGCTAGACCGAATGGCCCAAGTACTTGTGTGTGGCACTACGTCGGGTGTTCGCGCTTCAGTTTGCTTCCCCATGGAAGCCAGTTTGTCATACATGAGAAGTTGTCCGCAGATCCTACGATTCGTGAAGTTTAAGTAAGGGGAGGCCAAGCAGGTGGAATCTCTAGAAAAACCTCTAGGGGCGGAGACTATTGAGACAGTAAATGACGCAACTGGCATTCCCGATTAAATCTGGCGCTGATTAAAAACGATTTATACCATTTTTTGTGCGAGTTTTTTTCGAGGTGCGGCGCGCTAGTGGCGTTAAAACCTGCTCCCGCGCTGTCGTCTCGGACTGCGTTGAAATCCTGCTCACGCTTTCCGGCTGCGGCTTGCCTTCAATTCGGAAGTGCCTGAAGAATTTGAATTTCCGGTTCACTCCGCTCGGATCGGAAAGGAAGGGAAGGGCAAATTCCCGCCCGGTGAGCAGCACCATGCGCCAGACTGTGCCGCCGAAGAAGCGAAATGTCAGTGCATTCGGCGGCTGCAGGCTCAGTTCAGCAAACGTGCCGGTCGAATACATCGCGCCGAGCACTGCGGAATCCACCAAAGCCATATTGGCATCGAACATATAAATCCGCAGCATGTCTTCGAAGGGAATGTCATCGGTGAGGAAAACAATGCGATAGCCATGCCATTCCACCGCCGCTTCCAGCACGGCTCCCGTCACGATCAGCCCGGTGGGCTCACTGCCCAGCAGCAGTTCGGACGAGGCCGGCGCGACATCCGTATAGGGCGTCGCTAGCCTTGTAGTGAACTCCGATGTCGAAAGTAATCTCACGAGATTGCTCTACCATATAAAGCCAGCGCCGAAGGCCGCTAGCGCACCTCCGACAAACGCACCTATTGTCACACATACCGGCGCGCCCGGTCCGCACGCCAAACCCGCGAGAGCGCCAGCCGCTACGCTGCCGCCTATCCCCGCAGTGGTAGTGACCAACTCACGCTTGACTGCGGTGGATTTATCGCGGGCGGTGAGCACGTTATACGTCGACAGCGCCAATGACAGCAAAATGAGGCCACGTCCCAAATACGACAACCGCAACATACTGTGCGTGATGCCAGGCTGTGACCTGCCGGCCGACGCGACAACTTCGGCAAATACCCGGTTCTGCTTTGATGGGGGGAGCTTTGCGAAGATTGCGTTTTTCCCAAATAACTTCGATGTCTTTTCGGCGATCAAAGCGTTCAGATTGCGACCCTCGGGCTTCTTGTATTCTGCGAAGGCACGGCCAACGGGCGTGCTCTTCGATCTAGTGAGTTGCATGACGACGTTCCGCGTGGCTTGGGCCTGCTCCGCAGCCTGCGCCCAAGTCAATTTCCCTCTGGCGACTTCGCGACGAAGATTGTCTGACATCGCCTTGATCTCGCGGGCGTAAATTCTGCGTGAGGTGGAATCGATTTCCAGATGCAGCCCAACGCTGGCAGTGGTCGCTTCCAATGATTTGATCTCGTTTTCGAATGTTTCTTCGTCGGACTGCGGCATGGTGGCCTCCTATCAAAGGTGTCTGACGAGCGTACTGCGTTGCTGGTTGAGGGCGTTTGAACCGGCGCAAGATGGTGCTGGGTATCGCTCTGACCAGAGCTAGACTTGGGGAAACTTCGACGAACTTGGTGATCTCATAGGATGATCGTGTTTGAGGAGGAACTTGTTTGGTCGCGGGTTGCTCAGTCCGGTGACGTGGAGTTCAAATTCGTGGATCTTTGCGTGGCTGCGGCAGTTCGTCTTAGCGGTCTAGGCTGGGACTAGCACATCACATGGGCCGCTTTTTTTTCGTAGCTGCCGTTGATGCGTCTGGCCCATCTCCGGTCGCGGTGACTGGAGATTGTGGCTTTTGACTTGATGTCAAACTCTGCGCGAGTCACTGTCTTTGCACACTTTGTACGTGCGCAATCGCAAGTAGAATTTTCCGGCTATCGACTGAATTCGGACGGATTGGCTAGTGTCGAACGATATTCGGGGGGAAGGCTAGGAAGCTTGCTAGAATCGAAGCTAGCAAACTCGGTATTTTTTCCGGGAAATCTGATTAAAAATGAATTCGAACGTTTAAATGTGGCTCGCCGCAATAAGAATGTAACGTCGGTGGCATTTTGATGTTAGATAATAATCTTGAATGTATGGAATCTAGAAAAATCCCCCAATTTACATCGAAGATAGGTAGGAATCAGCTTTGTCCGTGTGGTTCAGGCAAAAAATATAAGCGCTGTCACGGCGGGGAGGATGGCGGTGGAAAGCCTGTGCCGGGAATGATCGATGCTCGCATCCGAAAGCTTAGTCCGCAGAGAAAATGTTTAGTTCCCAGTTCGCTTTCAAGTGAATGCTCACGGGGAACAATAAACGCGCACACCGTTTCTAGGTCTGCTAGCTTAGGGGCGATCGCCCATGAGGGGCATGTTTACTCCTACAAGATTTCAATTCAGGAATTAATTAAGTCAAAGGGGCGGATACTGCCCACGCGGACCGGTTGGAAAGATGCGTCTACCTTCCCCGGATTTTGTGGTGTTCACGATAAGAAGCTTTTTTCTGCGCTGGAGGACGTCCCTTTCAGCTCTACGAAAGAGCAATGTTTCCTTTTGAGCTACCGAGCCGTGGCGAGAGAATATTATATGAAGCAGGGATCGATGCTACAAAGCGATCTTCGGCACGCACTCAGTTCCAATAGTAAGATTGCTCGACAGTTTATTAATGATTTCAACCACGGCACTGAGCTCGGCATGAAGGATGCGGAGGCGCATAAGAAAAGATATGACGCTATTCTTCTGGAAGAAAAATGGGAGCAGGTAAGGGCTATTGTGATTGAATTTGATGGGTTATTCCCAATTCAATGTGCTGCGTCTTTTCAAATTGAAAATGACATTTATGGAAAGGAAATTCAATTCTTGGGATTCGGTAAGCAGACTCCCGACTCTATAAGTCTTACGTCTTTTGTGGCAGGTGGTATTTCTTATATTTGTTTTTGCTGGTTAGCTGATAGTGACTCTAGCTGCAAGCCGTATATAGAAGCATTGCAGCGTGCTCCGCTTGTTGATATGCCCGCGATCCTGGCGGCGCTGCTATTGCAAACTAGTGAGAATTGTCATTTTTCACCCACTTGGTATGACGGAATGACGAATGCGGGGAAGGATTGGTGCGCTGCGCAGATGCGAAACGGAGCGACCCTAGATGTTTTACCGCCGCCTGCCTTGAGTGCGGCTGGCGCGTATCTTACGGGTATATCAGTCAAGACGATAAACGAGGTATCTTAGTTATCCTTAGTGGTTGTCCTAGGATACTTCGATGCAAGGTGTCGAGGAAGGAGAGCGGCACGGAAAGCTACTCGGCAAGCAAAATAGAGTGCGGGATTTTTCGATGCGGCCAGACAGTGGCCAGACGGTGACCAGAAACAAAAAAGCCCACGAACCGAAATTCGTGGGCTTCCTTGATAATTCTTGGTAGGCCGTGCGGGATTCGAACCTGCGACCAACGGATTAAAAGTCCGCTGCTCTACCAGCTGAGCTAACGACCCAAAGGTATGAAACCTTGGTTTTCTTCGAATGGTAGGCCGTGCGGGATTCGAACCTGCGACCAACGGATTAAAAGTCCGCTGCTCTACCAGCTGAGCTAACGACCCCCGAAGAAGCGAGATTATAGGGGGTAATGAGTCCGGCTGTCAAATACCCCCGAGTAATTATTTGCCGCCGAGGCGTTCCTTGGCCGTGGCTGCCGCCGACGAGTCAGGATAGGTCTTGATCAAATCCTGCAGCGTCTTCTTGGCGGCCTTGTCTTTCAGCTCGGTCTGGCAGCTGGCGATGATCAGCATGGCTTCCGGCGCCTTCGGGCTGTCGGCGTAGTTCTTCACTACCTGCTGCTGGGCCGCGATGGCGCTCTTGCAGTCGCGCTGCGCGAAGTAGGAGCTGCCCAGGTAGTACTGCGCGGCCGGCGCGTAGCTGGAGCCCGGATAGCGCTGCACAAATTCGGTGAACGCGGTGCCCGCCGCCTTGTAGTCGCCCGACTTGAAGGTCTGCCACGCGGCTTCATAGGTGCGCTGCTCGCTCGGGTCCACCTGGGCGGTCTTGCCGTCGATGGTCACTTCGCGCGGCTCCAGCTTGCGCAGGCGGGCGTCGAGGTCGACGTAGAAATCTTTCTGGCGCTTCTGCGCGTTGGCCAACTCGTTGCTCAGCACTTCGATCTGGCCGCGCAGCTTGGCCACTTCCTGCAGCGTCATTTCATTCTGCGAGACCAGGTCCAGCGTGCTGGACTTGTCGGACTTGGTGTCGATACGGGCGTTCAGGTCGGCCCGCATGGCCTCGACCTTGGCGCGCAGGTCGAGCAGGGCTTTGCGGGCTTCGTCGTCGTCGAACAGCCCGGCATGGGCTTGCAGCGGCAGCCAGGTCAGTGCGGCCAGCAGGACGGCGCTCAGGCCGGATTTGGAGAGTTTCTTCATGTCGGACGCTTTCACACAAATCTAATAGGAAACGGGGCGGGACGCGGTGTTATCCGCGTGCCGCCCCGTATTATGCCTGTCACCCGGCAAAAGGGTAGTGCTTTCGATTACTTGTAGACGATGTCTGCACGACGGTTTTGCGCCCACGCTTCTTCGTTCGAGCCGGAGGCTTTAGGCTTTTCCTTGCCCAGCGAGACGGCTTCGATCTGCGATTCCGACACGCCCAGCGTGGTCATGGCCTTGCGCACGGCTTCGGCGCGCTTCTGGCCCAGGGCCAGGTTGTACTCGGCGCCGCCGCGTTCGTCGGTGTTGCCTTGGATCAGGATCGAGCGGGCTTTGTTCTTGGCCAGGTAGGCCGAGTGGTTTTCCACCACTGGCTTGCCGTCGTCGCGCACGACGTAGCTGTCGAAGTCGAAGTACACGCTGCGGTTGGCCAGCACGCCTTTTGGATCGTCCAGCGGATCCAGCGATTTGGTTTCGACCGGGGCCACGGTGCGGGTGTCGGCCTGCGGCTGCGGTTTGGTGTCGACTTGACGCTCTTCCACTTTCGCTGGCTCGGCGACCTTGACCGGGGTCGACGAGCAGGCGGACAGGATGGCGGCGGTGGTGACGATGAAAGCGAGGCTGCTGAGTTTACGCATTTGATTCTCCTAGAGATGAAAGGTAAAAGTTACTGCATGAATGGACCCCAGGTGGGCTCCTTGATGTTGCCCGCCTGTGTGGTCAGGCGTTGCTTTACACGTCCATCCACCGAAACCACAGCCAGCGATTTGCGGCCGCCGGCTTGAGTGGCGTACATGATGTATTTGCCGTTGGGGGCAAAGCTTGGATACTGGTCGTCGGTGCTGTCGGACAGGCGCTGTTCCTGGCCGCTGGCCAAGTCCATCACGTACAGCTGGTAGTTGCCGTCGCGGCGGGAGATGTAGGCCAGGGTCTTGCCGTCGGCCGACACGCGCGGGCTGATGTTGTAGTTGCCGGTGAAGGTGATGCGCTTGGCGTCGCCGCCGTCGGCGTTCATGCGGTAGATCTGCGGGCCGCCGCTGCGGTCGCTCATGAAGTAGATGCTGCCGTCGGGCGCGAAGTTGGCCTCGGAATCGATGCCGGCGCTGTTGGAGACGCGCTTGAGGTTGCCGCCGTCGGCGTTGACCGTGTAGATCTGCGTGTGGCCGTCCTTGGACAGCGACACGGCCAGCTTGTTGCCGCTCTGCGCCCAGACCGGCGACGAGTTGCTGCCTTTTTCGTTGGCGACCACGGTGCGCGCGCGGTTGACCAGGTTCTGCACGTAGACCACCGGCTTCTTCTGTTCGAACGAGACGTAGGCGACCTTGGTGCCGTCCGGCGACCACGACGGCGAGATGATGGGCTCGTTCGAGCGCAGCGCCATCTGTTCGCCTTCGCCGTCGGCGTCGGCCACCAGCAGTTCGTAGTGGCGCTTGTCGTACTCCTTGACGTAGGCGATACGGGTGGAGAAGGCGCCGCGGATGCCGGTCAGCTTGAGGAACACGTCGTCGGCGATGTTGTGCGCGGTCAGGCGGGTGAACTGCGGCGCGCGCGCCACGTTCAGTTGCGACAGCTCGCTCTGCTTGACGGTGTCGAACAGCTTGTAGCGCACCTCATAGTCGCCGGCCGCCGACTTGGCGACGGTGCCGACCACCAGCGCGTCGGCGCCCTTGGCCTTCCAGGTGCCGTAGTCGATGTTGTTCATGCTGGTGATCACGCCCGCGTCGATCAGCTTGAAGGCGCCGCTGCGCTCCAGGTCGGCCTTGATGATGGCGGAAATCTGTTGCGGGGCGATGTTCTCGTCCGCGAAGCCGGCCACGGCGACCGGGATCTGGTTGCTGCCGACGCCGGAAATCTCGATCCGCATCTGGGCGTGGGCGCCGCTGGCGGCCAGTGCCAGCGCGGCGGTAAGGATCGCTTGGTTCAGTTTCTTCATGGTGGTCATCAGTGCATATCCTTCATATTGAAATCGGCGACAAACTCGCGCTCTACCGTACCATCTTTTTTCTTGGGTAGTGGTGACGATTTGGCGATCGCGTTTTCAATCGCGCTGTCATAGGCGGCCGAGCCGCTGCTCTTCATCTTGCGCACGCCGATGATCTCGCCGGTCGGCAGCTGGGTGATCTGGTAGGTCGCGCTCAGCGTGTCGTCCACCGTGCCGTAGACCAGGTTGCTCTTGATCTTGGCCCGGATGGCCGCCTGGTAGCCGCCGTCGACCTTGCCGCCGGTCGAGGTGGCGGCGGTGCCGGTGCTGCCCTTGGCTGCGTTGCCGGTGATCCGGCTCATCTGGGCGGCGAAGGCCTTGTCGCGGGCGGCCTTGTCGGCCTTCTCGGCTTTCTCCTTGGCCGCTTTCTCGGCCAGCGCGGCTTTCTTCCTGTCTTTCTCGGCCTGTTCCTTCTCGTCCTTCAGCTTTTGCTCGGCTTCCTTCTTGTCGGCCAGCTTCTTGGCTTCCGCCTTGGCCTGCTTCTCTTCGGCTTCCTTCTTCAGCTTGGCTTCCTTGGCGGCCTCGAGTTTTTCCTGTTCGAGTTTCTTCTTCAGCTTCAGGCGTTCGAGGGCGATGTCCGGTTCCTTCGGCGTCGGCGGCGCCTCCACCGGTTTCGGCGGGGCGGCCTTGACCACCGGCTCGGGTTCCGGTTCGGGCTCAGGCTCGGGCTTGACCTGCGGCGGCGCCGGCGCGGCTTCCTGCACCTTCATGTCCCAGATCTCGGCCTGCACGGTGGTCGGTTCGTTGTTCTGCCAGCTGATGCCCACCCACAGGAACAGCAGCAGCACGGCGTGCATGGCCGCGGCCAGCGCTATCGAGCGCCAGCCTTCGTTTTGTCGCGGCACCTTGTAGGGGCCGCCTGCCGTTGCGGGTTTCATCGTATGCACTGTGATTTACTTGGTCGACAAGCCGACCCGGTTGATGCCCATCTTCTTCGCTTCCGAGATCAGCTGGATCACGTCGTCGTACTTGCTTTCCTTGTCGCCGGCGATCAGCACCGGATAGTCGGGATGGTCGTTGTGGATGGCGCGCAGCTTCTTGACCAGCGCGTCGCGGTTGGGCGCGGTTTCCGGCGCCTCTTCACCCTTGCCCTTGACACCGATCGACAGCGCGCCGTTCGGCTTGATCACCACCTGCACGTAATCGCTGGGCGGCTTGGTGGAGCGCTCGGCGCTCGGCAGGTCGACCACGCTCGGGTCATTGGCCGACGGCATGACCATGAAAATAATCAGCAACACCAGCATCACGTCGATATACGGCACGACGTTGATCTCGGACTTGAACTTGCGGCCGCGGCCGCCGCGCATGCTGCTGGAGAAAGAGGAAGCCATGATTGCTCTGCCTTCTTAACGCGACTGACGTTGCAGGATGTTGGAGAACTCTTCGACAAAGCTCTCGAAGCGGATCGCCAGGCGGTCGATGTCGTGCGAAAAACGGTTGTATGCGACCACGGCCGGGATCGCCGCGAACAGGCCGATGGCGGTGGCGATCAGCGCTTCGGCGATGCCGGGCGCGACCGCGGCCAGCGTGGCCTGCTGCACATTGGCCAGGCCGCGGAAGGCGTTCATGATGCCCCACACGGTGCCCAGCAGGCCGATGTACGGCGACACCGAGCCGACCGAGGCCAGGAAGGCCAGGTGCGACTCCAGCACGTCCATCTCGCGCTGGAAGGCGGCGCGCATGGCGCGGCGGGCGCCGTCCAGCACCGCGCCGGGGTCCATGCTTTCGCGGGCGGCGGTGTAGGCGGCCTTGCTCTTGATGAACTCACCCATGCCGGCTTCGAAGATGCGCGCCAGCGGGCCGCTGTTGGCGCGGTCCTTGCCGGCGTTCTGGTGCAGCGCGTGCAGGTTGCCGCCGGCCCAAAAGGTTTTCTCGAATTCGATGGTCAGGCGGCGCGCCGAGCGCACCGCGAACATCTTGCTGAAGATATAGGTCCAGCTGGTCAGCGAGATGCCGAACAGCAGCGCCATGATCAACTGCACGATCAGGTGCGCGTTGGTGATGAGGGACAGGAAGGAGAGGTCTTGGGTGACGTTCATGTATAGGTTCAGTCTGTTTTGATGGTACTACGCATTTTTTCGGCCACCGCCGCCGGGACGGCGCGCGGCGACAGGTCGGAACCCACGCAGCCGACCTTGACGCGGGCAGTGTTGAGCAATTGTTCGCCGCACCAGGCTTGCTGCACGAACAGGATCGAGGCACGGCCTAGCTTTTCGATACTAAGTGTTAATTTTAGTTCATCGTCCAACCTGGCAGGCGCATGATACTCCGCGCTGACGCTTTTGACGACGAACAAGACATCATGTTCGTGGAGCAGCGCGTGTTGCTCGACGTGAATGGCGCGCAACCACTCGGTGCGGGCGCGCTCGAAGAATTTGAGGTAGTTTGCGTAATAGACGATACCGCCGGCGTCGGTGTCTTCGTAATAGACCCGTACGTTCCAGATAAACTCTGCAGGCATGTTATTTTGACTACTGGTAAGATTGAGCAACATTCTACGCGATTTTATTGTTGTCGTTGAAGCTGCTACGGCGTCATTCACGTTAAAACCGTTATTTCTGCGGATTTTCCAGGAAGACGTCAAAAATTGCATTTGCGATAGTAAAGCGTTTTCCCGGCAACTTGCCAAGGTTTGTAACAACCGCTTACGAATCGCTTCAGGGATGAAACGATTCGTCGCTGCAAACGGTTTACAGGTTGCGCTTGATCGCCAGCGGGCCGTAGCCCTGGCAGGTCGGCATCATTTCGATGCGGTTGATGTTGATGTGGGCCGGCAGGGTGGCGATCCAGTAGGCGGTGTTGGCGATGTCCTCGGCCGTCAGCGGCTCGGTGCCTTCGTAGACCTTGGCCGCGGCCGCGTCGTTGCCCTTCAGGCGGACGTTGGAGAACTCGGTGCCGCCGCACAGGCCGGGCGCCAGGTTGGTGGCGCGCACGCCGGTGCCCACCAGGTCGGCACGCAGATTCAGCGTGAACTGCTCGACGAAGGCCTTGGTCGCGCCGTACACATTGCCGCCAGGGTAGGGCGTGTCGCCGGCCACCGAACCCAGGTTGATCACGGTGCCGCTGCCGCGCGCCACCATCGCCGGCAGGATGGCGCGGGTCATGGCGACCAGGCCGCTGCAGTTGGTGGCGATCATCGTGTCCCAGTCCTCCAGCGACGATTCGTGCGCTGGCGTGACGCCCAGCGCCAGGCCGGCATTGTTGATCAGCACGTCGATCTGCGCCCACTCGGCGGGCAGGCTGTCCAGCGCGCCCTTGATCGAGGCCTTGTCGGTCACGTCCAGCACGATGGGGCGGGCGGCGGCGCCCAGCTCGGCGGCCAGCGCCTGCAGGCGGTCGGCGCGGCGGCCGCTGATCAGCACTTTATGGCCGTTCTGGACGAAGGTGCGGGCCATGGCGGCGCCGAAGCCGGCGGTGGCGCCCGTGATGAAGACGATCATGTTCTATCCTTATGCGAGAGTGGAAACGATGGTCAAGTGTAGCCGAAATGGCAGTATGGCCAGCTGTCGCTATCAAAATCGGCACAAGATTGCCTTTTAGGCAATCATTTCCTTGCTCAAATCTGGCGCATAAATTACAATCAGGCTTCCATTACGTCTCACGTAACTGGCGAAAAGCTCCGGTCATCACCATTTTGGTGCGTGGCGGCCGGTCGGCGAAAGGTGGGCATCCACCGGGAAACGTGAGATTTCAACAGCCGTTCGCCTGGGCAGCCATCGATGGAAATGCACGAAGAGGCTGCCTGTCCGCTATCGGCTTCCCTCATTCGATCCAACCTGCCAGTAACAAGTTACTCAATTCGATTGGAGTTTTTTCATGTTCGCAAAAGATCACACCCTCGCCAGCGTTGACCCGGAATTGTTCGGCGCCATCCAGAAAGAAAACACCCGTCAGCACGATCACATCGAACTGATCGCTTCGGAAAACTACACCTCGCCAGCCGTCATGGAAGCGCAGGGTTCCCAGCTGACCAATAAATACGCCGAAGGCTACCCAGGCAAGCGCTACTACGGTGGTTGCGAATACGTCGACGTTGTCGAGCAACTGGCGATCGACCGCGTCAAGCAGCTGTTCGGCGCGGAAGCGGCCAACGTGCAGCCTAACTCGGGCTCGCAGGCCAACC
This sequence comes from Duganella vulcania, assembly GCF_009857655.1. Taxonomy (NCBI): domain Bacteria; kingdom Pseudomonadati; phylum Pseudomonadota; class Betaproteobacteria; order Burkholderiales; family Oxalobacteraceae; genus Duganella; species Duganella vulcania. The sequence goes on along the minus strand of NZ_WWCX01000009.1, from coordinate 16,997 downwards.
AGGGCGTGTTCTTCGCCGTGCTGAAACCAGGCGACACCATCATGGGCATGTCGCTGGCCGAAGGCGGCCACCTGACCCACGGCATGCCGCTGAACATGTCCGGCAAATGGTTCAACGTCGTTTCCTACGGCCTGACCCCGGAAGAGGACATCGACTACGTCGCGATGGAAGCGCTGGCCAAGGAACACAAGCCTAAGCTGATCATCGCCGGCGCCTCGGCGTTCTCGAAAAAGATCGACTTCGAGCGCTTCGCCGCTGTCGCCAAGGCGGTTGGCGCCTACTTCATGGTCGACATGGCGCACTACGCCGGCCTGATCGCCGCCGGCCTGTATCCCAACCCTGTGCCGCACGCCGACTTCGTCACCTCGACCACGCACAAATCGCTGCGCGGCCCGCGCGGCGGCATCATCCTGATGAAGGCAGAGCACGAGAAGATCATCAACTCGGCCATCTTCCCAGGCATCCAGGGCGGCCCGCTGATGCACGTGATCGCCGGCAAGGCCGTCGCGTTCAAGGAAGCGCTGACGCCTGAGTTCAAGGCTTACCAGCAACAGGTCGTCATCAACGCCGACGTGCTGGCCAAGACCCTGATCAAGCGCGGCCTGCGCATCGTTTCCGGCGGCACCGAGTCGCACGTGATGCTGGTGGACCTGCGTCCGAAGAACCTGACCGGCAAGGAAGCGGAAGCGATCCTGGGCGCGGCCCACATGACCTGCAACAAGAACGGCATCCCTAACGATCCACAGAAGCCATTCGTGACTTCGGGTATTCGTCTGGGTTCGCCTGCCTTCACCACCCGCGGGTTCAAGGAAGCGGAAGCGGAACAAGTCGGCAACCTGATCGCCGACGTGCTGGACAACCCGCACGACGCAGCGACCATCGACCGCGTGAAAGCGGCCGTCAAGGTTCTGGCTGACAAGTTCCCTGTCTACGCCAAGTAATCTGTAGCACCGCGACGCCGGCCTGTGCCGGTGTCGCGTCATCGAATAGCGCCAATATGAAATGTCCGTTTTGCCAGCATGAAGAAACCCAGGTTCTCGATACGCGTGTATCCGAGGAGGGGGACGCCATACGCCGGCGCCGGCGCTGCGGAAAATGCGATAAACGATTTACCACGTATGAGCGCATCGAGCTGGTGATGCCGTATGTGGTCAAGAAGAACGGCAGCCGTACCGAGTATTCGTCGGCCAAGCTGCGCGGCAGCCTGACGCTGGCCTTGCGCAAGCGCCCCGTGGCGGCGCCCGCCGTCGATGCGGCGATATTGTCGATCGAGGAAAAGCTGCTGACCAGCGGACAGCGCGAGGTCGATACCGGCTACATCGGCGAGCTGGTGATGCAGGAGCTGAAGCGCCTCGACAAGATCGCGTATATCCGTTTTGCATCGGTCTACAAAAACTTCGAAGACCTGGCCGAGTTCCAGGACGCCATTGCCGAAGTCGGGCAGGAACGCAAGCCGCGCAAGGCTTAGTTTCCCGCGCGAGTTTCCCGCACGTCATCCGCCGGCCCATGGCTGGCGCACCTTTGATACGCCTCATACTCTCAGCAGCAGTCGCTGCTAACTTCTAGCACTGTCCTCGTCGACTTGCGGAGGTGTGCGATGCGCACGCGCGCTTATATGCCGGGCTTTACGCTGCTGGAAATCCTCATCGCCGTGCTGTTGCTGGCGTTTGGCATTGTCGGCGGCGTGGCGATGCAGTTGTCCGCGCTGCGCGCGCGGCATCAGGCGGCGCTGTTGTCGCAGGCGGGCTACGTGGCGGCTGGCCTGGCTGAACGCATGCGCGCCAACGCCGCACAGATGCATCTGGCCGATGGCGCCAATCCCTACCTGTTGCTTGATTACGATGCGCTGGCGGAACCTCATCCGCCGGCGCCGTCGGCGCTGTGCTACGGCGGCGCGTGCGATAGCGCGCAGATGGCGATGTTTGATCTGTATGAAGCAAAAATGCAGGTGAGCCAGTATCTGCCGGCGGGGCGGCTGCGCGTGTGTCGCGATGGTGGCGGCAAGGCGGCCTGGGCTTGCGGCGGCGGGGTGGGTGCGCCGGTGGTGGTCAAGGTCGGATGGCGCGAAAAGAATCCTGACGGCGCGCCGCGCAAGGATGCGGGCGGCGATTTCGCACCGGCGCTGGCGCTGGTCGTTGGGGCGACGCGATGAATGCGCGTCTTGCTCCCGGCTGGACTATCGTCGAGTTCGCCATCGCGGTGACGCTGGGCTTGATCGTGACTTTGCTGGCCAGCGGCCTGCTGCTGTCGGCCGGCAGCAGTTACCGCAATCACGACGATTACGTCGGGCTGAACGATGGCGGCCGCCATGCGCTCGACATCCTGGCGCGCTCGATACGGCAGGGCGCCTATGTCAACTGGGACGGCAAGGCCGCGCCGGTAGAACTGGATGATGCGGCGCCGGCGTCCGTTGCCGGGCTGGATGCGCGCAGCATCAGCCGGGGCAGCGCGGATATCTCGGGACGGTTGCCGCCGGTGGCGCACGGCAGCGATGTGCTGGCCTTGCGGCTCTCCGGTTCTGGAGTGGGCAGCAATGGCGACGGTTCCAATCTCAATTGCGCGGGCTTCGGCGTGGCCGCGTCCGACGCGCCCGATGCGCGCGGCTGGAGCATCTTCTACGTTGCCGACGATGGTGCCGGCGAGACCGAATTGCGCTGCAAGTACCGGGGCGCTGCCGGTTGGGGCGCGGACGCCATCGTGCGCGGCGTCGATTCTTTTCAGGTGCTGTACGGGCTCGATACCGATGTGCCGGCTGACGGTGTGCCCAATACCTATCTCAACGCCAGCGGCATCGATGCGATGGATGCTGCGTTGGTGCTGACTGGCGCAACGGCTGACGAACGCGTGCGCGACTTCCACCGCAAGACGTTCTGGAAGCGCGTGTGTAGCGTCCGGGTGGCTTTGCTGCTGCACGGCGAGATCAACACGCGCGCCGATACGGGAGCGGCGCAATACGACCTGTTCGGCCCCGCGTATTCCGATGCGCACACTGATGACGAGGGTGTGCGCATTGTGGAGGCGAGCCTGCCGGCGTCGCAGCGTGCGCGGGCGCGCAGGGTGGTCGGCATGACGGTGGCGTTGCGTAACCGGAGCGGCTAGTCATGGTACGGCGAGGGCAGCGGGGCGTTGCCGTGTTGATGTGCCTGATGATGCTGATCCTGGTGATGTTGCTGGGGGTGTCGGCGGCGCAAATGAGCTTGCAGGGCGAGAAGGCGTCGCGCGGCGAGCGTGATCGGGAAGTGGCGTTGCAAGCGGCGGAGGATGCCTTGGCAGATGCGGAGCGCGATATTCAATCCGGCACGGCGGCGGTCAGCGCCTGCGACGTGGCGCCCGCGTGGCAGCGGGTGGATCTATCCGGGGCGGAGGACGGTGGCGCCTGCACGGTGGGTTTTGGCGAACACACGGGAGCGGAGATGCTGACGGCGGAGGGCATGCTGCCGTTCAGGAAGCCGCGTTATCTGGTCGAGCGCATGGCGTGCCATCAGCCGGGCGAGGATGCGTCGGCTGTCAGCTATTGCTACCGTGTGACGGTGATCGGCTTCGGGGCGCGGCCGGGAACGGAAGTGGTCTTGCAAACCGTGTACAGCAAGCCGGAGTGAGGAGGGGATATGCAAATAGCGATGCCTGGGCGTGGACGCATGTGGTCATGGGTCTTGATCGCCTTGCTGTTGATGCTGCTGCCGACGCTGGCCTCTGGCGTGCGCGCCGCACCTCCGCTGATCAATATCGGCAGCGAGCCCCTGACTGTTGCCTGTCGCGCCGCCACCCCCGCTGCGGGGGCACGGATGGCTGGCACGTCGCTATTGGTGACTGCGACCGTCGGCGTTGCAGCGTCGTCTGGCCCGCCGCCGGCCTCGCCGCTTGCTGGCGACTTGCTTAGCGCGACGCTGGACGCAGGCGACAGTGGTGGTCACTTTGAACGCAGCAGCTTGCCGCCGGCCGGCATGGCCGTGCCGGGAACCGTGCTGTGGGATGCCGGCGCAATCTTGACCGGTGCGCCGGGACGGCCGCCCTTGCCGGCACCCGACGCGCGCAATCTTTACACGGCCATCGTCCAGGGCGACGGCAGATTGAGTGGGATCCCATTTACTTGGCCCGACCTGTCGGCCGCGCAGCAGGCGATGCTGGACCAGGCACCGCCGCCGCACGCGGCCAGCGACGGACTGGGCGAACGGCGCGTCGCCTACCTGCGCGGCGACCGCGGCGACGAGGGCGCGTTGTTCCGCCGGCGCAGCAGCGTGCTGGGGGACTCGATCAACAGCACGCCTGTGTTGGTCGGCCCGCCTTCGGGCGCAGCGCTGGATGCGGACTACACGGCTTTTCGCGAACGGAACAAAGCCCGACGCCCCATGATCTACCTTGGCGCCAACGACGGCATGCTGCATGGCTTCGACGCCGGCAGCGGCATCGAACGCTACGCTTATCTGCCCGACGCATTGATATCGGCGCTAAACCGCTTGCCGAGCCCCAGCTATGTGCACCGCGCCTACGTCGATGGCCCCGCGATCAGCGGCGACGCTGTTATTGCTGGCAACTGGCGCACCGTACTGATCTCCGCGATGGGCGGCGGCGCGCAAGGCCTGTTCGCGCTGGACGTCACCGACCCTGAGGCACTGAACGCAGCGTCCGCGCTGTGGGAATTCACCGACCGTGACGATCCCATGATGGGCAATCTCACCACGCTGCCGCAGATCGCCAAGGTGCGCACCGGTCACGGCGGTGAGGCGGCCAGCGACCGCTATTTGGCCGTCGCCACGAGCGGCCTGAACAACTACGCCAGCGACGGCCACTCCAGCCGCAACGGCAAGGGCGCCTTATTCCTGCTGGCACTCGACAAGCCCAGCGATGCGCCATGGAAGCTCAACGCGAACTACTACCGATGGACCACGCCGATCTCCGATTCAACGATGGCGAACGGCCTGAGTGCCCCGGCGTTGGCCTTCGACCGCGACGGCGCGCTGAGCTACGCTTACGCCGGCGACCTGCAAGGCAACCTGTGGCGCTTCGATTTCGCCGGCTGGCCCAGCGTCGCGGTGCAAGCGCTGTTCACCGCTCGCGATGCCGATGGCCGCCGCCAGCCGATCGCGCAGCGGCCGATGCTGGCTTACGCTACCGGCGGCGGTTACATGGTGCTGTTCGGCACCGGCGTGTTGTTCGACCGGACCGACTTGTCGGCAGGTGGCTTCGTTACCCAGTCATTCTATGGCATCCATGACAGCTTGTCCGTGCCAATGGATGTCGTGGCCGGGCGGCGCCAGTTGACCGAGCGTGTGCTGGGTGCCTCGTCCGCAAACCTGTTCAACCTCAGCGGCGCGGAGATTGCCCCGGGCAGCAAGGGCTGGTATGTCGACTTCCTGCAATCGTCGCACACGGGTGAGCGCAGCATCGGCAGCGGGGCGCTGGCAGGCGGTGCGGTGGTCTTCAACACGCTGTTACCCGGCCCGGACAAATGCGACGCTTCACGCAGCCGCACCTACGTGCTGAACGCACTTACCGGGCTTCCGGAAGGCCGCAGCACAGCCAGCATCGATCCGACCAAGCCGATAGTCGGCCTGCTGCAACCGACCTATCCAACGTTGGTGGCGCTGGTGCCACAATCGTCCAGCCGCAGCGCGCCCGATCCCACCGGGCAGGTCGTGGTGGCGAAGAACTATGCGGTGGCCAACGTGTCGGCAGGGGAGGTTGCAGTGGCGGGCGAGGTCAAGGTGCGCTTGCGGGCCGGCCGGCTCAGCTGGCGCGAGGTTGCCAACTGGCGTGAGCTACATGAGGCCATCAAATGAAGCCCTTTCATGAGCAGGCGTTCAGCATGATCGAACTGCTGGTGGTGCTGGTCATCTTGGCCGTGCTGGCCGCGCAGGTGATGCCGAGTTTTAAGCAGCACGTGATCCGCGCCCGCCGCTCCGAAGCGCAGGCCGCGATGCTGCAGTTGATGCAGCAGGAGGAGCGGTTTTACACGCAGGCCAATACCTACATCGCCTTTTCATCAAGCACCACGGATTCTGAAGCCCGCCAGTTCAAGTGGTGGAGCAGCAACGGCGCGCCCACCAGCGCGTACGAAATCGAAGGCAAGGCATGCGATGGCGAGCCGATTTCGCAATGCGTGCAGCTGATCGCCACGCCCGGCACCGCCATGGTCGACCGTAACTTTCGCGACGAAGATTGCCTGCAGCTCAAGCTCACCAGCAGCGGCCTGCGCCTGGCGACCGGCCCGTCCACCCGTTGCTGGCCATGAGAGGGCGGCGCGATGCGTACACATCCCACACCCGGACACACGCTGATCGAACTATTGATCGTCCTTGCGCTGGTCACGACCTTGCTCGGCGTCGCCGTGCCGAGCTTCCACGCCGGGCTGAAGCAACAGCAACTGCGGGTGGCCGTCAACGACCTGCTGGCCGCGATCAACCTGACGCGCTCGCAGGCCATCGCGCGTGGCGGCCAAGTCTTGATGGCGCCGCTGGAGCCGGCCGGCGCATCCTGGCGCGAAGGCTGGGTAGTGTTTGTCGACGAGAACGGCAACCGCCGCCACGACGCCGGCGAGCTGCTGCTGACCCGGCACGGGCCGGTCGCCGAAGGCATCACCATCACGTCGGCATTCTCGTCGGCCGCAACGCCGCAATATCTTGCTTATAATGCTGCTGGGCGGGCCTGCAGCGCGAGCAACAGCCTGGCCGCGCGCTGGGGCACGCTGTCGTTGGCGCGGGGCGACGACGTGCGCAACATCAAGATCAATATGCTGGGCCGGGCACGCGTGTGCGACCCGGCGGCGGGCGACGCCAGCTGCGCCAGCGCCAAGGACTAAGGACAACGTGAACATCAACAACGATCTCGAAGGCATGACGCTGGCGCTGGACTGGGCCGCGAAAGGCTTGTACACCACCTCGCCGAACCCGCACATTGGCTGCGTGATCGTGCGCGACGGCCAGGTGATCGGCGCCGGCGTCACGCAGCAGGCCGGCAGCGACCACGCGGAAATCCAGGCGCTCAAGGATGCGCAGGCGCGCGGCCACGACGTGCGCGGCGCCACCGCCTACGTCACGCTGGAACCCTGCAACCACCACGGCCGCACGCCGCCATGCTCGGACGCGCTGGTGCGCGCCGGCCTGGGCCGTGTGGTGGCGGCGATGGAGGATCCGAATCCGCTGGTGGCGGGGCAGGGCATGGCCAAGCTGGCCGCCGCCGGCATCGAGACCAGCGTCGGCCTGCTGGCCGAGCAGGCTTACGAACTGAACATCGGCTTCTTCTCGCGCATGACGCGCGGCCTGCCGTGGGTACGCATGAAGACCGCCGCCAGCCTGGACGGCATGACGGCCCTGCACAATGGCGTCAGCCAATGGATCACCGGGCCGGAAGCGCGCGCCGACGGCCACGCCTGGCGCGCGCGCGCCTGCGCCATCCTGACCGGCATCGGCACCGTCAAGGCCGACGATCCCCTGCTCAACGTGCGCGCGGTGGAAACGCCACGCCAGCCGCGCCGCATCGTGGTCGACAGCAAGCTCGACATCGATCCGTCCGCCAAGGTGCTGCAGGGCGGCGGCACCTGGATCGCGGCGGCGGTGGCCGATCCCGAGAAAGAGGCCGCGCTGCGGGCGACGGGCGCGGAAATCATCCTGCTGCCCAACGCCAGCGGCAAGGTCGACCTGCCCGAGCTGATGCGCGAGCTGGGCCGGCGCCAGATCAACGAGCTGCATGTCGAAGCCGGCGGCAAGCTCAACGGTTCACTGATCCGCGAAGGCTGCGTGGACGAGCTGCTGGTCTACCTCGCGCCGATGCTACTGGGGGATGCGCAAGGCATGTTCGCCTTGCCGGCGCTGGCCGAACTGTCGCAGCGGCAGCAGCTGAAATATCACGAGGTCAAGCAGATCGGCGAAGATTTGCGTATCCTTGCACGATTCACTCATCATTAAGATTGCACTCACATGTTTACTGGAATTGTCGCCGCTATCGGCAAAATTGAATCGGTCAAGCCGCTCGAAGGCGGTTCGTTCGCGGGCGTACGCCTGGACATCAACGCCGGCGGCCTGCCGCTGGCCGACGTCGCGCTGGGCGACTCGATCGCCATCAACGGCGCCTGCATGACCGTGGTGGAAAAAGATGCCAGCAACTTCCGCGTCGACGTCTCGCGCGAAAGCCTGAACTGCACCGTCGGCCTAGACACGCTGACCGAGGTGAACCTGGAAAAAGCCGTCACGCTGAGCGAGCGCTTGGGCGGCCATCTGGTCACCGGCCACGTCGACGGCCTGGGCGTGGTGCGCAAGTTCGAGGCGGTGGGCGAATCGTGGGAGCTGGTGATCGAAGCGCCGCACGAGCTGGCCAAGTTCCTGGCCTTCAAGGGCTCGATCGTTGTCAACGGCGTATCGCTGACGGTCAACCGCGTGACCGATATCGGCAGCGGCAAGGACCTGGTGTGCCAGTTCTCGATCAACCTGATCCCGCACACCATTGCCATGACCACCCTCAAGCACCTCGAGGTGGGCAAGCAGGTCAACCTGGAGATCGACCTGATCGCCCGCTACGTCGAGCGCATGGTGTCGGTGGGCGCCGCCGGCAAATAAGCGGCCAATCGCTGAAATATTGGCAAATAATCCAGAAGGCGCCCGCCAAAGCCGGCCATTTGGCGGATAAAAGCGGCCTTTTGCGGTGGGGCGGGCGTAAATCCTTTAAAATAGCGCCCTGTTCCAGCTCCGCTACAAAGGATTAAAAATGTCAATTTCCAGCACCGAAGAAATAGTCGCCGAATTGCGCGCTGGCCGCATGGTGATCCTGGTCGACGAAGAAGACCGGGAAAACGAAGGTGACCTGGTGCTCGCGGCGGACTTTGTGACGCCTGAAGCCATTAATTTCATGGTCAAGCACGCGCGTGGCCTGGTCTGCCTGACCCTGACCGAAGAGCGCTGCGACCAGTTGAACCTGTCGATGATGTCAGCCCGTAACGGCACCGCCTTCGGCACCAATTTCACCGTGTCGATCGAGGCAGCCGAGGGCGTGACCACCGGCATCTCGGCGGCCGACCGCGCCAAGACCATCCAGGTGGCCGTGGCCAAGGATACCCAGCCGTCGGACATCGTCCAGCCCGGCCACATCTTCCCGCTGAAGGCCCAGCCAGGCGGCGTGCTGATGCGCGCCGGCCATACCGAAGCCGGCTGCGACCTGACCGCCATGGCCGGCCTGACCCCGGCCTCCGTGATCTGCGAGATCATGAAGGACGACGGCACCATGGCGCGCCTGCCGGACCTGCTGGAATTCGCCAGGGAACACGGCCTGAAGATCGGCACCATCGCCGACCTGATCCACTACCGCAGCCGCAACGAGTCGCTGGTCGAGAAGATCGGCGAGCGTCCGCTCAAGACCGCGCAGGGCGACTTCCGCATGATCGCCTTCCGCGACAAGCCAAGCGGCTCGGCGCACCTGGCGCTGGTGCACGGCGACATCGACAAGACCAAGGAAACCCTGGTGCGCGTGCACCAGCCGGTGTCCATCCTCGACTTCCTGGAGTCGGAAGCGACCACCCACTCGTGGAACCTGTCGTCGTCGCTGGCGGCGGTCAAGGCGTCCGAGCGCGGCGTGATCGTGCTGCTCAACTGCGAGGAGACGGCGGAGCAATTCTTTGCCCAGTTCGACGCGCTGGGCAAGCCGGAAGCCAAGCCGAAGGGCCGCGCCGCCAGCATGGACCTGCGCAGCTACGGCATCGGCGCGCAGATCCTGCGCGAAGTCGGCGTCTGCAAGATGCAGCTGCTGGCCAGCCCGCGCAAGATGCCGTCGATGACGGGCTTCGACCTGGAAGTGACCGGCTACATGGCCAAACCGAACTAATTCAACCCAACATACAAGAGGCACTCCATGACTGTAGGAAGCTACGAAACCAATTTGTCCGGCGACGGCCTGCGTATCGGCATCGTCCAAGCGCGTTTCAACGAAGATGTCTGCCACGGCCTGCTGTCGGCCTGCCTGGCCGAGCTGAAGCACCTGGGCGTGGCCGATGAGGACGTGCTGCACGTGACCGTGCCGGGCGCGCTGGAAGTGCCGCTGGTGCTGCAGAAGATGGCCGAGTCGCAGCAGTTCGACGCGCTGGTCGCGCTGGGCGCGGTGATCCGTGGCGAAACCTACCACTTCGAGCTGGTCTCGAACGAATCGGGCGCCGGCATCACCCGCATCGGCCTGGATTATGGTATTCCTATCGCTAACGCGATCCTGACCACCGAGAACGATGAGCAGGCCGAGGTTCGCATGGCCGAAAAAGGCGCCGATGCGGCGCGCGTGGCGGTGGAGATGGCCAATCTGACCATCGCGCTGGAAGAGCTGCACCAGGATCAGGGCGACGACGAGTAAGAACAGGTAGGAACGGCGGAGTGTGCCGGTATGCGCCGGCGCACTGAGCCGGATTTTGTAAGTATTTAAGAACAGGTATAACCATGACAGATAAAATTTTGCACGCCAACCCCAGCAAGAACCGCACGCCGCGCCATCGTGCGCGCGAGTTTGCGTTGCAGGGTTTATATCAGTGGCTGCTGAACAATGAAGACGCCGCCACCGTGGTGAACAACATCCGCGCCGCGCACGGCTTCGACAAGGCCGACGGCGACCACTTCACGGTGCTGCTGTACGGCGCGATCAAGGATTCGGTGGCGCTGCGCGAGAGCTTCGCGCCGCTGGTCGACCGCGGCGTGGCGGAACTGTCGCCGATCGAGCACGCGGTGCTGCTGATCGGTGCGTTCGAGCTGAAGAACAACCTGGAAATCCCTTACCGCGTCGTCATCAACGAAGCGGTCGAGCTGACCAAGTCGTTTGGCGGTATCGACGGCCACAAATACGTCAACGGCGTGCTGGACAAGCTGGCCGCCCGCGTCCGTCCCGACGAAGTCGCCGCCGACAAGAAACGCTAAGCAGCGTCCGGTACCGTCCGAAGCCACTCAAGGTATCTTGCGGTGGCTTTTTTTATTTGGGGTTTGACGGTGAGGGGGCCGCGCCGCAGAATCCGTTGATTTTCAATTAATGTCGAGGCGCATTATCGAACTGCATACCCTGGAGCGGGCGCCTGACTGGCGCCGCCGCAGCTGGCTGGCGCTGATCGCCGGCGCGCATGTGCTGGCGTTCATCGGCTGGCGCGCGCCTGAGCGGCCTCTGGCGGCCCCGGTGGGCCGCCACGAGGCCATCACATATATCCTGGCGCCGGCGAAGCCGCCGCCCAAGGTTGCAGCCCAACCCAAACCTGTGCGCCAGCCGTCCGCACCCATGACCATGCTGCCGGCCTCGCCGCAACCGCAGCCGATCCAGCAGCCGGTGCAGCCGCAAGCCCCGCAAGCCATCACGCAGACCACGCCGCCACCGGACCCGTTTGCGCAGCCATCTGCCAAGCCGGCCGACGATCTGCTGCAGCGCTCGCTCAAGAGCGCCGCCGCCGTCGACCGCCAACTGCGCAAGGAAGCCTGGAATCCGCACGACAAGAAGATCGCCAACAACACCACGGTGCTGGCGGCCAAGCTGGGTGCCGCCTTCGTGGGTGACGAGGGCATAACGCTAGAAAACTTCACCGCACCCGATGGACGCCTCATGACGCGCGTGCGGTCGGGCGACGGCAGTTATTGCGCGGTGATGGAGTCCAACAGCTTGACCGGCGGCCGCGATCCTTTCCGGGACGGCGTCAAAACCAGGATCGCCACCTGTCCGCACTGACCGTCCAGACGTAAAAAAAAGCCACCTCGCAAGGTGGCTTGTTCTGCCTGGCGTGCCGAAATCAGAGGCCGGCGATCTGGGTGCCGCTGACCGACTTCTCGACCGCCGCGACCGGCGGGGTAGGCTTGGCTGGCGCGGCGGCCATCATTGGCGTGATGGTCGGCACTTTCTTGCCTGCCGAAACCTGCTTCAGGCGCTGGTACTCGGCCAGCACTTTCGAGCCGTAGCCGTCGTCGTGTTCGAACGCGGCGGCGCCGACGTAGATCTTCAGGCCGGCTTCGACCGAGCCGCCACGGGTGACGTAGTCCTTCAGGATCAGCGAGCCGACCCGGATGTTGGCCACCGGATTGAGCGCAGCCTGCAGGCCACCCATTTCCTGGAATTTGTCGTGGTGCACCTTGGACATCACCTGCATCAGGCCTTGCGCGCCGACCGGGCTTTCCGCGAACGGATTCAGGCCCGATTCAATCGCCATCACGGCCAGGATCAGCAGCGGATCGAGCTTGATCTCGCGCGCCGTCAGGTAGGCGGTGGACACCAGCATGTTGGCGGCGTCGCCCGCTACGCGGTAACGCTTGGACAGCCAGGAGGTGACCCATTGCTGCTGCTTCTGCGTGCCCAGCAGGGCTTTTTCTTCGGCGGTCAGCGGCGCGGTGCTGGCGGCCGGTGCCGTGGCTGGCGTTTCCATCAGGGCCGACAGGGGCGGCGCCACGACGGCGACAGCTTCGACTTCCGGTTCGTGGTTCAGGCTGTTGCTCAGTGCCTTGGCCAGGTCGGGACGGACAAACAGTACTGCCATTACTACTAAAGCGGTCACACCCAGGATGGTCAGAGTGTGCTGGGCGGTGGTCAACACGCCCTTTGCCGAAACGCGAGTCGTGGAGAACCACGCTGCTGGCTGGCGAGCCATGGTGCGGGCAAACTGCGTTGCACCGTTGAAACGATTAATCATAGAGTTCCCCTGAAATGTCCGTAAAAGCGGGTCCCCGCCAGCGTTGAACGCAGCTAACCGGGTGCTAATGCCGTGCATCAGAAATATCATCGTCCGTCGCCGCTGGGAGCGCGCGTTGGACGCCGTCATTGCTTGCTTGAGCTGATGTTTCCCTGTGGTATTCGATCAGTCGCAATACAACTTCTTTCGGGGGTAAGGCAGACGCCTTTTGAAAACACTCCTTAAAATGTCATGTGGAGCCCCGACTCCGTGAATGAATGAGCAACACATTTGTGTGGTCCGCTTACCGGGCTCAACCCGTGCTGAACCGTGTTCTCTTCAAGTAGGGCAAATTGTAGAAGCCGTTTTATATCAAGTCAATACTAACGCGATCAAAAGCTATAACTTATAAATCTTACTTTTTTGCTTGTATTGCGCCTAAAACCAATAAAATCAACTACTTGACCTGTCTTTTTAAACAGTATGCTGCGCTGTAAGAAAAAATTAAAAAACGATGAAATATTCTGATCTGCGAGATTTTATTTCCCAACTGCAACGGATGGGCGAACTTAAGCCTATTTTGGTCCCTGTTTCGCCGCATTTGGAGATGACCGAGGTTTGCGACCGCACCTTGCGGGCCGGCGGACCGGCTTTGCTGTTCCAGAATCCGACCGGACACAGCATGCCTGTGCTGGGCAATCTGTTCGGCACCGAGCGCCGCGTGGCGCTGGGCATGGGCGCTGACAGCGTCAGCGAGCTGCGCAAGATCGGCCACGTGCTGGCGCGCCTGAAGGAGCCGGAACCGCCCAAGGGCTTCAAGGACTTGATGGGCATGGGCTCGCTGGTCAAGGCCGTGTGGGACATGGCGCCCAAGGAGCTGCGCGGCGCGCCGTGCCAGGAGATCGTGTGGGAGGGCGCCGATGTCGACCTGGCCAGGCTGCCGATCCAGCACTGCTGGCCGGGCGATATCGCGCCGCTGATCACCTGGGGCCTGGTGATCACCAAGGGGCCTAATAAGAAGCGCCAGAACCTGGGCATCTACCGCCAGCAGGTGCTGGGGCCGAACAAGGTCATCATGCGCTGGCTGGCCCATCGTGGCGGCGCGCTGGACTTCCGCGAGCACGCCATCCAGAGCAAGGGCCAGCCGTATCCGATCTGCGTGGCGCTGGGCGCCGATCCCGCCACTATATTAGGCGCGGTGACGCCGGTGCCGGACAGCCTGTCGGAATACCAGTTCGCCGGCCTGCTGCGCGGCAGCCGCACCGAGCTGGTCAAGGCCATCGGCAGCGAGCTGCGCGTGCCGGCCTCGGCGGAGATTGTGCTGGAAGGCCATATCTATCCGGACGAAAACCACCCGAGCGGCTACGAGCACGCGCTGGAAGGCCCGTACGGCGACCACACCGGCTATTACAACGAGCAGGACTCGTTCCCGGTGTTCACCATCGACCGCATCACGATGCGCCGCGATCCCATCTATCACTCGACCTACACCGGCAAGCCGCCCGACGAGCCGGCCATCCTGGGCCTGGCGCTGAACGAGGTGTTCGTGCCGCTGCTGCAGAAGCAGTTCTCGGAGATCACCGATTTCCACCTGCCGGCCGAGGGTTGCAGCTACCGCATGGCGGTGGTGCAGATCAAGAAGCAGTACGCCGGCCACGCCAAGCGCGTGATGTTTGGCGTGTGGAGCTTCCTGCGCCAGTTCATGTACACCAAGTTCATCGTGGTGGTGGACGAGGATGTCAACATCCGCGACTGGAACGAGGTGATCTGGGCCATCACGACCCGCGTCGATCCGACCCGCGACACCACGCTGGTCGACAACACGCCGATCGACTACCTGGACTTTGCCTCGCCGGTGAGCGGCCTGGGCAGCAAGATGGGCATCGACGCCACCAACAAGTGGCCGGGCGAAACCACGCGCGAGTGGGGCACCACGATCAGCATGACGCCCGAGGTGAAGGCGCGCGTCGATCAGATTTGGCAGGAGTTGGGCCTGTAGGTTATAATTGCGCTTGGCGGGCCCCTGCGCATTGTGGCATGGCTAACCTGGTCAGGTCGGGAACGAAGCAGCCACGGCTATTAACCATAAGTGCCGCAGATCAGGCTCGCCTCCTTCGGGAAATACTAAAAAAGCTGCCAAGGGCAGCTTTTTTTATTTGCTCACGGATTTATTCGCTGTCCAGCCTGGCCTCGATCGGCCGCTCGGACGCCACCATCAGCGGATTCTCCTTCAGCCATGCGGACTCGGGCTTGAGCCTGATCTGGTGCTTGGCGTCGGTGTTGTAGGCCGTCTCGCCCACCTTCAGCTGCGCCGGCTTGCTGAACTTGAACACCACCGCCTTGGCAGTGGGCGCGAACATGCTCAGCGCGCCGGCCATCTTCTTGATCGCCTGGTTCATCTGCGCCACGCTGCTCATCACCGGGGTGTAGTTCCATTGCGTGCCCTCGGGCAGCGGCGTGGTGACTTCGTACTCCACCGCCGATTTCTCGCCCTTGGGCAAGCTGGTCATGATCTTGGTGTCGTCCGACAGCCATTTGGGATTCGGCACCACCGTCAAGCGGTAGTCGGCCGACAGCGGCGTCAGCACCTGGCGCTCGCTGCCGTGCACCACGGTCAGCACCACGTCTGCCGGCTTGTAGGCGGCGTTGCGCGGCTTGACCGTGATGTACATGTTGAGCTTGTCGCGCTCGGCGGCCGGGATGGCGTAGAACTTGTCGAGACGTAGTTCCTCGATCAGCTTCTTATATGGCACCCATTCGCGTTCGTCGGCGTGGGCGGCGAGGGACAGCAACAGCAGCGGCAGCAGGACAAGTTTCTTCATATAATTTCATGTTAAAAGAAAAACACATTGTAAGACAGTCCGGCCCGATTACCCAATCCGGCCCCGCCTTGTTACAATTGCCGTTTTGGCGACCCTGCGCCGTGTCTTATTAGCTGAGCAGGATAGGCCCTTTGCATCCGCTATCTACGGTAAAATCCCAGCATGTCCTATCAAGTCCTCGCCCGTAAATACCGCCCCAAGAATTTCGAAACGCTCGTCGGCCAGGAGCACGTCGTGCGCGCGCTCACGCACGCCCTGCACAGTGGCCGCCTGCACCACGCCTATCTGTTCACCGGAACGCGCGGGGTCGGCAAGACCACCTTGTCGCGCATCCTGGCCAAGTCGCTCAATTGCGTCGGGCCGGACGGCAACGGCGGCATCACGGCCACGCCGTGCGGCGTGTGCGAGGCGTGCACGGCGATCGACGCCGGCCGCTTTGTCGATTACATCGAGATGGATGCGGCGTCCAACCGCGGCGTCGACGAGATGGCGCAGCTGCTGGAGCAGGCGGTGTACGCGCCGAGCAATGCGCGCTTCAAGGTCTATATGATCGATGAGGTGCACATGCT
Source organism: Duganella vulcania (assembly GCF_009857655.1). Classification (NCBI taxonomy): domain Bacteria; kingdom Pseudomonadati; phylum Pseudomonadota; class Betaproteobacteria; order Burkholderiales; family Oxalobacteraceae; genus Duganella; species Duganella vulcania. The sequence goes on along the minus strand of NZ_WWCX01000009.1, from coordinate 1,005 downwards.
GACCAACCACGCCTTCAACTCGATGCTGAAGACGCTGGAGGAACCGCCCGAGCACGTCAAGTTCATCCTGGCGACCACCGATCCGCAGAAGATCCCGGTGACGGTGCTGTCGCGCTGTCTGCAATTCAATCTGAAGCAGATGCCGCCTGGGCATATCATCGGCCATCTGGACAATATCCTGGGGCAGGAGGGCATCAGCTTCGAGGCGCCTGCCTTGCGCCTGCTGGCCGCCGGTGCGCATGGTTCGATGCGCGATGCGTTGTCGCTGACCGACCAGGCGATCGCCTACGCGGCCGGCGCGGTGACGCTGGACGCGGTGCAGGGCATGCTGGGTGCGCTGGACCAGTCTTATCTGATTCGTCTGCTTGATGCGCTGGCGGCGCAGGATGGCGCGGACCTCTTGGCCGTGGCCGATGAGATGGCCACGCGCAGCCTGTCGTACAACGGCGCCTTGCAGGATCTGGGCACCTTGCTGCACCGGATCGCGCTGGCGCAGACGGTGCCGACCGCCTTGCCGGAGGATTTGCCTGAGTACGCCGATATCGTGCGTCTGGCCGCGGCCTTCGATGCGGAAGAGGTCCAGCTGTATTATCAGATCGCGGTGCATGGCCGGAATGAATTGGGCTTGGCGCCGGACGAGTATGCGGGCTTCTCGATGACCTTGCTGCGCATGCTGGCCTTTCGGCCCGGCGTAGGCGGGGCGGAGGGGCAACCGGCTGCGGCGCCTGCGATGTCGCGTCCGGCTGCGGTGGCTGCTGCGCGTGCCGCGGCGGCGCCTCCTGCGCGTGCCGCTTCGCATCTGCAGGCTAGTCACGCCAGCGTGACCCCGGCGGCGGTGGTGGCCGGTGCGGCTGCCGCGATGGCGCGGGCGGAGGCGCCTGCGCCGGCTGCGGTTGCTTCCAACCCGTCTGCCAATGCGATGCCATCAGCGCATGTTGCGCCACCAGCGCCGGCTCCTGCCGCTGCTGCGCCGGCCACCGCGCCGGCGGAGCCCGCTGCGGCGGC
>NZ_WWCX01000099.1:0-23438 GCF_009857655.1 Duganella vulcania | reverse complement strand
TGCCGGCCGCGCCCTTGAGCGTGTGGACGATGCGCAGCGCGCCGTCGCGGTCGCCGGACGCCAGCGCCGCGCCGGCCTCGGCCGCCGCGTGACGGTAGCGCTGGCGGAAGCTGCGCAGGATGTTCAGGTACAGCGTGTAGTCGCCCATCAGCCGGTGCAGGCCGGCGGCCACGTGCAGCACCTCGTCGTCGGCCGGGTTCATCGCGTGGTGAAGGACCAGCTGCGGGTGACCGGCACGCCGGCCGCCAGGCCGCTGAAGCTGACGTCGTAGACGGTGCCGCCCTTGAGCGGCGCCAGCGGGATGATGGCGGCCACGGTCTCGCCGGTGTTGCTGTCGGTGGCGTGGCTGAGCAGGCGCACGCTGAGCGCGGCGCCGCCGCGCGGCGCCACCGTGAAGCTTTGCACGGTGATGCCGACGCCGTCGCGGATGGTGTCCGAATGCACGCTGATCGGATAACCCACCTCGTTCTGGTTGGGCACCGGGTCGGGCGATTCGCTGTCGCTGAAGAAGTTGGTCGGCACGCCGGTCTGGTTGGCGGCCGGGTAGTTGACGATGCGGCCGGCGCCCAGGCCGGCGCCGTAGCCGGCCACGGCGGTCAGGTCGGCGGTGAAGTAGGTGTAGTTGGCGCTGGTGGTGGCCGCGCCCGTGCCGACCTCCTTGAACACCGGCTCGAACATCACGAAGCGGTGGTAGATCGCGGTGATCAGCTCCTCGGCCTGGTAGAAGCCGGACGGGTTGCCGGTGGCGGAGATGACCTCGCCGATGGCGTACGGGCGCGTGGCCGCGTAGCCGGCGTTGGTCAGGCGGTCGAGCAGGGTGACGCCGGTGAAGCCGGGCAGGCCCGGCGTCTGGTCGTGGGTGACGGTGTTGTTCAGGCGCTGGTAGTCGGAATGGCCCTGGGCTGCGGCGTCGATGCGGGCGTTGCGCGCCAGCGTGGACAGGCCCAGCTGGGCGCGCCGGTAGTTGATCCAGTTGTAGCCGTCCAGCGCGGTGTTGCCGGTGAAGACGGGCGCGCCCGGCGTCTGGGCCAGGTCGGGCGGCGTGGCGCCGCTGGTGCTGGCGCCGCCACCGCCGCCGCCGCAGGCGGACAGCAGCATGGCGAGCAGCAGGGCGGGAAGCATGAGGGCGCTGCGTCGTCGGTGAATAGCCATGAAAACTCCTGTACGGTGGGCCGCCGGCCTGTGGCTGGCTGGTCCAATTCTATGTCAGATTTCGGTTGGGCAGCATCCGGTATGAGCCAGCAGGACGCGCTGTTAAAATGGTAAGCTTGCCGCTTTGCCGCCCGCCTTGCAGCACGCGGTACTTTTTTGATTGCCTCCAATTTGAAGCCATTACACCACGCGCGCGTGCAGCGCGCCAAATTCGCCCTGCCCAGCATGGTCACCTTGATGTCGATCGCGTGCGGTTTCGGCAGCATCGTCATCTCGGTCGACAACGCCATGGTCGGCTCCGCCCACGACTACCGCCTGGCCGCCGTGCTGCTGGTGCTGGCCGGCGTGTTCGACGCGCTCGACGGCCTGGTGGCGCGCGCCACCAACACCTCGTCCGCCTTCGGCATGCAGCTCGACTCCATCGCCGACATGATGAACTTTGGCTGCGCGCCGGCGTTGCTGTTGTATTGCTACGGCTTCGTGCAGCTGGGCGTGGAGCATCCGATGCTGCTGCGCGTGGGCGGCATCGCCAGTTTCTTTTTTGTGGCCTGCGGCGCGCTGCGCCTGGCGCGCTTCAATGTGAATGTCGGCCGCACCGATCCGCGCTACTTCGTCGGCATGCCGAGCACGGCGGGCGCGGCCTGCGTGGCCTCGGTGGTGGTGGCGTGGCCGGACCCGGCGGCCTCGGTGCTGCATGGCGGCCTGATCGTTGCGCTGCTGTTCGTGGTGGGCGGGCTGATGGTGACCACCGTGCGCTTCCCCAGTTCCAAGCAAAAGAAAAGCATGGGCGCGCTGGTCGTGCTGCTGGTGAACCTGGGCCTGCTGGCCTGGCTGCGCAGCTTGTACTTCGCGTTGTTCTTCGCGGTCTACATCGCCGCCACGCTGGTGCTGAACCTGGCGTGGAAGCGCGGCTGGCGCGGCATCGCGCCGCCGCTGGTCTACCCGGACTGACGGCTACGCCACCTCGTGGCCGCGCGCGGCGCGCAGGATGGCGAACCACTGCTCGCGGCTCAGGCTGAACTGGGTGGCCTGCACCGCCTCGGCCACCGCCTCGATGCGGCCCGAGCCGGTCAACGGCAGCGGCCTGCCCGGCAGCTGCATGATCCACGCATACACCACGCTGCCGAACGGGCGCCCCAGCGCATCGGCCACCTGCTGGATCGCCGCGCGCACGCGGGCGCCGCCGGCGTCGTCGCGGCTGAACAGGCGGCCGCCGGCCAGCGCCGACCAGATCATCGGCGCCACGCCCAGGTCTTGCAGGCCGTCGAAGGTTTCATCGAACATCGGCGCCACGTGCAGCGGCGAGAACTCCACCTGGTTGGTCGCCAGCGGGATGCGGCGGTGCAGGCACTCGAACTGGTGGCGGCTGAAATTGGACACGCCGAAATGCCGGACCTTCCCGTCCGCGCGCAGGCGCTCGAAGGCGCCGGCGATCTCGTCGAAGTCCATCAGCGGATCGGGGCGGTGGATCAGCAGCAGGTCCAGGTGGTCGGTGCGCAGCTGGCGCAGCGAGTGCTCGGCCGAGGCGATGATGTGGCTGGCGCTGGTGTCATAGTGCTGGATGGTGTGCGCCGGCCGCGCCGGGCTCACCAGCTTGATGCCGCACTTGCTCACCAGCTGCATGCGCGCGCGCAGCGACGGCTGCAGCGCCAGCGCCTCGCCGAACAGCGCCTCGACGCCGTAGCCGCCGTAGATGTCGGCGTGGTCGAAGCTGGTCACGCCCATGGCCAGGCATTGCTCGACGAAGCCCAGCCGCTGCTGCGGCGTCATGTGCCATTCGTTCATGCGCCACATGCCGGCCACGATGCGCGACAGGGCCGGTCCGCCCCGGCTGGTGGCGACGGCGGGACAGGTCAGGTCGGTCGGCGGGATGTGGCTCATGGGCGCGCTTTCAGTGGGGGAGGATGGCGGGGATTATAGCGACAAGCTTGCCGGACGAGCATGCCGCCGTGTGTTCGGCTGGAAATGAATTTTTCTGTGGCAAGCGTTCTTAGCCTGGTTTTTCGTTGTATGATCGGCAGAGATAGACGGTGATGGAGGGTGAGCAAGTGGGCTTCTTATCGTTTCTGAAATCCAAGCCGGAGGCCGCTCCGGAGCCGGCCGCCGCGCCCGCCAAGGCGGCCGCGCCCGTGGCCGCGCCGGCGCACGAGGGCGACCCCGAGGCCATCGTGGTGCGCGCGGAAATTGTCGACGAGCGCCACCGCTTGTGCGGCTACCGTTTTTCCGTGCCCTTCGGCGGCAACCGCGCGCCGCTGCCCGAACCGGTGCAGATCGAGACGCTGGTGGCCGCGCGCCTGCCGCAGTTCGCGCAGACCCGCATGGCGCTGGTGCAGGTGAGCATGGACGCGGTGGTGTTCAACCGCCACCTGCCGCTGGTGGCGCCGCATACCGTATTCCTGCTGGACCGCAACCAGGCCGCCGGCCTGCCGGTGGACCAGATCGCCGGCCGCATGACGGCGCTGCGCCAGACCGGCTGCAAGCTGGCGCTGCGCGGCATCAGCCTGGACCCGGCCGACGCGCCGCTGCTGGCGCTGTGCGACGTCGCCATGCTGTCGCTGGGCGAGCACACGCTGGCCGATTTCCAGTCCCTGATCAAGCAGTTGCGCATGCGCTATCCGGACATGAAGCTGGCGGTGGACGGCGTCGAGACCTGGGACGAGCAGCGCATGTGCCTGTCGTGGGGCTGCAATTACTTCATGGGGCACTTCCTGACCACCAGCGACAAGGTGGACCCGGACGCCAAGATCGACCAGAGCCGCATGACCTCGATCGAGCTGCTCAACCTGCTGCGCAGCGACGCCGAGCTGCCGGCCATGATCGAGGTGGCCAAGCGCGATCCGGGCATGACCTACCAGGTGCTGCAATGGGCGAACGCGCCCAGCAACGGCCAGACCACCAAGGTGACCAGCCTGCAGCAAGCCTTCATGGTCTTGGGCCGCAACCAGCTGTACCGGGGCTTGACGGTGTCGATGTTCCGGCTGGGCGGCGGCGCCAACGCGGCGCGCGACGAATCGCTGCTGGAAGTGGCGCTGACCCGCGCGCGCTTCATGGAAACCTGCAGCAAGCTGCCGCAGGCCAAGCGCGATGAATTGTTCCTGGTGGGATTGCTGTCGCTGTTCGACGTGCTGCTGGGCGTGCCGATGGCCAACCTGGTCGACAAGATGCACCTGTCGGACGACATCCGCGACGTGCTGCTCAGCAGCGACGGTCCCTACGGGCCCTACCTGATGATGGTGATGCTGCTGGAACGCGACAAGGTCCAGCGGGCGCTGGAGATCGCTGAAAAGCTGGGGCTGGATGTGGAGGGCCTGGCCGCGGTAGGCCAGGCGTCCTTCAAGTGGGCGCAGGAATCGCTGCAGCACACCCACGCCGATGATGAGTAACAACTGGGGTCATAACAACTGGGGTCAAGTCTGACATTCGGACACGAACTCTGCCGTAGCGAGCGCAACGGTACAGCCCGTGTCCGAATGCCAGACTTGACCCCCAGGGTTTATTTGAGCCAGAGGCGGATCGAATCCCAGGCGCGGCCGAAGATCGACGCCTGGTCGACGGTTTCCAGCGCCACCACCGGCAGCTCCAGCAGCGGCTTGCCGTCCACCATCATCTTCAGCGAACCGACGCGGCTGTTCTCGGCCAGCGGCGCGACCAGCGGATCCTTGCGCTCCAGCAGCGGCTTCATCTTGGCGGCAACCCCCTTCGGCACCGTCACCAGCACGTCGTTGGCGAAGCCGATCTTGACCGCGCTCTTCGAACCCTTCCAGATCTCCGGCGTGGCGATGGCCTGGCCCTTGGAGTACAGCTTGACCGTGTCGAAGTTCTGGAAGCCCCAGTTCAGCAGCTTCTGGCTTTCCTGCGTGCGCGACTGGTCGGACGTGGTGCCCAGCACCACCGACACCAGGCGGCGCTCGCCGGCGCCGTTCGGACGGTGCGCCGATGCGATCATGCAATAGCCGGCCGCCTCGGTGTGGCCGGTCTTCATGCCGTCCACGGTGGGGTCCAGCCACAGCAGGCGGTTGCGGTTAGGCTGGGTGATCTTGTTGTACGTGAAGCTCTTGACCGAGTCGATCTTGTAGAACTCCGGGTAGTCCAGGATCACGCGCTTGGCCAGCACCGACAGGTCTTGCGCGGTCGAGTAGTTTTCCGGGCTCGGCAGGCCGTGCGGGTTGGCGAAGTGGGTGTTGGTCAGGCCCATGCGCTGGGCTTCCTTGTTCATCATCACCACGAAGGCGGACTCGTCGCCGGCGACCGCTTCGGCCAGCGCCACGGCCGCGTCGTTGCCCGACTGGACCATCAGGCCGTACAGCAGGTCGTTGATGCTGACCGGGGTGGCCGGGTCGATGAACATCTTGGAGCTGCTCGAATCGACCTTCCACGCCTTGGTGGAGACGTTGACCATCTGTTTCAGGTCAATTTTCTTGTCGCGCAGCGCGCCGAAGGTGACGTAGGCCGTCATGATCTTGGTCAGCGAGGCCGGCTCGATGCGGGCGTTCGGGTCCTGCGAGGCGATGATCTGGCCGCTGGTGGCGTCCAGCAACAGCCAGGACTTGGCGGCGATGGTCGGCGGCGGCAGGGTTTGCGCGACGGCGGCGGACATCAACATCACACTGGTGGCCAGTGCCGCGATAAATTTTTTCATGGGATGCTTTATTCGGTGAAAAGTTGAAGGCGTGGGAATTATAGGGGTTTAATCCGCTGTTGCGGTGTCCGTTTCCGTCTCGGCAACATCGGTCGTGCGGTGCCACAGCTGCGTGACCCAGCCCTTGATGTGCTGCAGCTTGCGGTGGAAGAAGTGGTCGGCGCCGGGGATCACGATGACCGGAATGTCCTGCGGCCGCAGCCAGTCCAGCACGTCGATCAGCGGAATGGTGTCGTCGTTTTCGCCGTGGATCAGGATGGTGTCGGCAGGCACCGGCGCCATTTCCCATTTCTTGGCCGCGCTGCCGACCAGCACCAGGCGCTCGGCCGGCGTGCCGGCCGCGGCCAGGCGCTGCGCCAGCTGCGACTGCACGAAGGTGCCGAACGAGAAGCCCGACAATGCCACCGGCAGGCCCGGATACCTGGCCGTCATCCACGCGTGCAGCAGGGCCATGTCGTCGGTCTCGCCGTGGCCGTGGTCATGCACGCCCTCCGAGGCGCCGACGCCGCGGAAGTTGATGCGCGCCACCACGTAGCCCAGGTTGACGAAGGTGCGCGCCAGCGTGACGGCGACCTTGTTGTCCATGGTGCCGCCGTACAGCGGATGCGGATGGGCCACCAGCGCGATGCCGCGCGGCGCGCTTTTCGGATAGTCGAGGATGCCTTCCATTTGGCCGGCGCCGCCGGCCAGGGTGAATTTTTCGTTCTTGTTCATGTTCTTCAAATCTTGAGACGGTCGACAACCTTGCCCTGTACCAGATGGGTGTCGATGATTTCATCGATGTCGCTGGTGTCGACGTAGGTGTACCAGGTGCCTTCGGGATAGACCACCAGCACCGGGCCTTCTTCGCAACGGTCCAGGCAGCCCGCCTGGTTGATGCGGACCTGGCCCTGGCCGTTGATGTTGAGTTCCTTGCAGCGCTTCTTGGCGTGCTTTTGCGCGGTCTCCGCGCCGTGGTCGCCGCAACTGTTGCGGCCGTCGTCACGCTTGTTCATGCAGAAGAAGACGTGGTGTTTGTAGTAGGGAGTATCGCTCATGGCTGTACCTCGGGGAAAATGTAGCCGCTATGATACCCGCTAACCCTTAGTCACGGCTTATTGAGCTTGTGAGAAGGCAGCCACAGGAACCATACCGCAAAGAAGGGCCACAGCAAGGTCAGGAACTGCGCCGCGCCGTTGAAGTTGAGGAACTTGCCCTGCACCCAGGTCTGCAAGGTGGCGACGAAATACGGATTGGCCGGCGTGGTGTTGACGATCACCAGGCTCAGCAGCAACGTGGCCACCGCCAGCCGCCGCTGCGCCACATGGGGCGCGAAGGCCAGGCCGGCCAGCATGATGGCGCCGATCAGGAAGCCGCCCTCGGCGCCCGGCGTGACCCAGACAAAGGCGTTTTCCGGCGAGAACAGCAGCGCCGTCGCCAGCGCCTTGACGACGATGGCGGCGGCGATCATGGCGCCCACCAGCAGCCCGCGCGGGGCCGGCTTGCGCAGCAGGCACAGCAGCGTTAGCGCCGCGCCCACCATGCCGCAGGCGGTGATGATGGTTTCCGACAGCCAGTATTGTTCCACCGTCAGGATCGTATCCGGGCGGACATAGCTGGCCAGGTCGATGTCGGTGTCGAGCAGCTGCGACAGCCACTCCGACAGGATGGGCAGCAGCTGCCCCAGGCCGAACAAGAAACTTTGCGGATACATCTGCGCCAGCGGCCACAGCGCCAGCAGCACCAGGCCCTGGCTGGCGTGCGGCGCGAACCAGGCCTGGCGCAGCCGCTGCAGCTGGCTCTGGTCCAGCAGGCGGCGCACGGTCAGCACGCCGATCACCGCGCCCAGCGCGCAGCCGGCGGCGTTGGTGTAGAAGTCCAGGTTGGACGAGACGCGGCTCGGCAGGTAGGTCTGCACGCCTTCCATCAGCCCGGACAGCAGCAAGCCGCTAACGGCCGCCATCAGCCACGCGACGATGCCCTTGAAGCGCGGATACAGCGAGTAGACGATCAATGTCCCCAGCGGCATGTAGCCAACCACGTTGATGATGGCGTCGAACTTGGTCCAGTAGCGCGGCATGCTGGTGTTTTCCAGGAAGATCAGCGGCGACAATCCCTGGTTGTGCCAGCCCGAGAACGGGAACCAGCTGGCGTAGACGATCAGCAGCACGTAGGCCAGCAGCGCCGCCCGCGTGAACGGCGACGGCTTGCTGGCCGGTGCCTCGGCCGGCGGTGGCACCGGCGCGGCGGGCGTGTTGTCTGTCATTCCTTCTGCGGCGGCAGGGCCGCCAGCCAGGCCAGCACGTCGGCGGTGACGGCGTCGGTGGCTGCCGCCAGCGCCTGGGCGCCGCCGGCGGCGTCCGGGCTCGGGGCCGGGCTGCTGCGGGTGAAGGTCTTCTGGTCCACCAGCTTGTGGTTGCGGAACAGCGAGGCGCGCAGGTCGACCACGCCGGTGCTGCTGGTGGCGCTGTCGAAGTTCTGCGCGAAGTCGTTGACCTCCATGCGCAGCACGGTCGGGCTGGCGGCGGCGTCGGTGGTCGACAGCACCTTGACGCCGGCCTGCGCGATGCGCGCCTTCATGCGCTGGGTCATCAGCTGGAACGGCGTGGCGGTCCACTGGTTGTAGGCGTAGGGCCGCGACTGGCGCGCGTCCGAGTACAGCAGGCGGTATTGCATGCGTTCCGTGTCGAGCGCATTGGGGCCGGCGATGTCGGCCACGATCAGGGCGCCGATGGCGGCCGGCACTTGCGTGGGCGCGGGCGTTTGCTGCAGCGGGCCGAAATCGTATTGCGCGGTCGGCTGGCCCTTGCTGGCGCAGGCGCCCAGCAGGGCGGCGACGGCGGCGATGGCGATGGCGTTGCGGATGGCGGAAGTCATCTGAGTGATCCTTATTTGGACGAGGCGGAAAAGCCTTCTTCGCCGGGGCCGGGCGGCGTGCCGGGCGAACCGAAGATCAGGCTTTGCGGACGGTCGTTAATCTTGTTCATGGTCTTGCGCAGCGCGCGCATCGAGGCCTTGGTGTCGTCGGACAGCGAGTTCACTTGCGGCAGCGTGTCGAGTTCTATGCCGCCGGCCACCGCCTCCACCGAGCCGCCGATGCGGTCCGCGGTGGCGGCGATGCGGGCGATCGGGCCGTCCGGCGCCTGCAGGTCTTTCACCAGCCGGTCCGAATCGCTGGCCAGCGTGTTGAAGGAGTTCAGCGTGTGCTGCGTTTGTTCGGCCAGCGCCGGCAGCTTGGCGATGGTCGGCTCCAGCTTGGCCGGCAGCTCGCGGTAGGCGTTGGCGGTGGCGCTGACGTCGGAGAAGGCGGCGAGGATGGTCTTCTGGTTCTCGGGGCTGAGCAGCGTATTGAGCTTGCGCGTCACTTCCTCGGACTGGGTCAGGATCTCCTTGCCGCGCTTTTCCAGCTGGTCGAAGAAACCTGCGCGCAGCGGAATGCGGGCCGGGTTGTCGCTGTTGGTGGCCAGCAGCGGCGAGCCGACCTTGTCGTCGTCAAGCTGGATGAAGGCGATGCCGGTCACGCCCTGGTAGCCCAGCGTGGCGAAGGTGGTCCTGGTGATCGGCGCGTCGGTGTTGATGTTGAGGGTGACGAGGATCTGGCCGGCCACCTTGGGATCGAAGGCGATGCTGCCGACCTTGCCCACCTCCAGCCCGCGATAGCGCACCGGCGCCTGCGGGTTCAGGCCCGGCACCGATTGCGCGGTGGCGATCACGTAGGGCGCGCGCTGCACGCGGTCGCGGTTGAACCACAGGCCGAACAGGATGGCCGCGATCAGCAGCGTGATCGTGAAGAAGCCGGTGGTGAGTGCGTGGGATCGGTTTTCCATCAGTGGTGCTCCGTATTGGTTTTTTCGTCCAGCGCTTCCAGCGCGCGGCGGCCACGGTCGCCGAGGAAGAACTCCTTGATGAACGGGTGGTCGATGGTCAGCAGGTCGCGCAGCGGGCCAAGCGCGATCACATGTTTTTCGGCCAGCACGGCGATGCGGGTCGACAGGGCGAACAGCGTGTCGAGATCGTGGGTGACCATCACCACCGTCAGCCCCAGCTCGCGGTGCAGCGATTTGATCAGCGAGACGAAGGCCTCGGACAGGTCGGGATCGAGGCCGGCGGTCGGCTCGTCGAGGAACAGCAGGCGCGGTTCGAGCGCCAGCGCGCGCGCCAGCGCCACCCGCTTGACCATGCCGCCGGACAGGTCGGACGGCATCTTGTTGGCGTGCTCCGGGCCCATGCCGACCATGTTCATCTTCAGCAGCACGGCGTCGCGCACCAGGTCCTCGGGCAGCGTGCCCAGTTCGCGCATCGGCTGGGCGATGTTCTCGAACACCGTCAGCGCCGAATACAGGGCGCCCTGCTGGAACAGCATGCCCCAGTGGTTGCGCAGCTGCTGCAGCTGGTCGGAGCCGATCTCGCTGATGTCCTCGCCGAACACGCGCACGCAGCCGCGCGCCGGCGTCTCCAGGCCGAGCATCTGGCGCAGCAGCGTGGTCTTGCCGGTGCCGGAACCGCCGACGATGGACAGGATCTCGCCCTGGACGATTTCCAGGTTCAAGTCCTGGTGGACCACGGTGCGGCCGTACTTGGTCCACAGGCCGGTGATCTCGACGATCGGCACGCTGCCGTCCAGCGTCAGTTCGCCGGTGCCGGGGCCGCAGACTTTTTCGGGGACGAGTGCCTGGTTAGCCATCAGAACCCCACGCCGCTGAAGACGATCGCGAACACCGCATCGGCCAGGATCACCGCGGTGATCGCCGTGACCACCGAGGTGGTGGTGCCGCGCCCCAGGCTTTCCGTGTTCGGCTTGATGCGCAGGCCGAAGTGGCACGACACCAGCGCGATCAGGATGCCGAACACCGTGCCCTTGCCAAGGCCGATCATGTAGTTCGCCAGCGGCACCGCGTCCGGCAGCTTGAGGATGAAGTATTGCGGCGACAGGTTCAGTTCCACCTTGGCCGACACCATGCCCCCCAACAGCGCAATGGTGTCGGTCCAGATCACCAGCAGCGGCATGGCGATGGCCAGGGCCAGCACCTTGGGCATGATCAGGCGGAAGCCGTGCGAGATACCCATCACCAGCATGGCGTCCAGCTCCTCGGTCACGCGCATCACGCCCAGCTGCGCGGTGATGGAGGAACCGGAGCGGCCGGCCACCAGGATGGCCGCCAGCAGCGGTCCCAGTTCGCGGATGATGCTCATGCCGAGCAGGTTGACCAGGAAGATGTCGCCGCCGAAGTTGCGCAGCTGCTGCGCCGACAGGTAGGAGAACACCACGCCGATCAAAAATCCGACCAGCGCCGTGATGCCCAGCGCCTGGAAGCCGGCGTGGAAGATGTTCGCGGAGATTTCCTTCCACGGCCCGCGCATCGGCGCGCGCGCGAAGCGCCACAGTTCCTGCACCACCTGGCCGATCAGCGAGGTGAGGGCGATCAGGTGCTCGAAGAACAGCAGCATCGCGAAGCCGAGCTTCATCACCCACGTCAGGCGCTGCGGGCGGGCCGCCGGCAGTTCCAGCTTGCCGGTCGATTCGAGGCGGTTGAAGAATTCTTCCTGGCCGGGCGCCAGTTGCAGGTCGGCCGGCCGGGTCTTGCCCCAGGCGTTCCACAGCAGCTGGGCGCCGATGTGGTCCATGCTGTCGATCGCCGTCAGGTCCCATTTGACGCCGTCGGCCTTGAGGGTCTTGATCATCGCCGTGATGGTGGCCATGGTCTTGCCCTGGGCCAGAGCGTGCACTTGCCAGGTGCCGCCGGCGGCGACCGAAGGTCCCTTGGCAGCACCGGGATTGAGGGTAAGAGTGGGCTCTTTGGCGATAGGCATTGCGTCAGTTTAAGGGAGTTTGGCCCTGGCCGCCACCTGTGCTTGTGCGGGAGCCGGCGGCCCCGCTCACGCGGCCAGCCTGCGGGCCTGCCTTTTGGGCGCCGGCGTCTCGGCGGCCCTGGGCTTGGCGCCGGCGTAATCGCTGGCCAGCAGCGCCTCCGCGGCCTCCTTGTCCATGCCCTGGCCGTGCAGGTATTTGGCCACCATCGCCACCAGGCGCTCCAGCGCGATGCGGTGGGTGGCGTCTGTGTTCGCGTACAGCCAGTCCGAGAAGGCCATGAAACGGCCGAAGGCATCGTCGCCCAGCAGCACCGGCAGCGTGTGGCCGAAGCGGCCGGAGTTGGCCACCAGGTCCCAGTAGCGCGCAAAGCGCACCAGCCGCTGCATGGTCGGGAAGTCGATGTCGCGGTTGGCCAGGATGGTGTAGGGTGCGTACGGCTCGAACACCAGGCCGTATTCCTGCGTGTGGCGGATGATGGGCGTGCCGCGCAGCCGCTTGAGGATGCCGAACTGGATCTCGTGCGGATTCAAGGCCCACAGCTTGTTGAAGCCTTCGGCGAAGCTCTCCACCGTCTCCCCGGGCAGGCCGGCGATCAGGTCCACGTGCATGTGGGCGTTGGAGTGGTCGGTCAGCCAGCGGATGTTGTCGGCGGCCTTCTGGTTGTCCTGTTTGCGGCTGACCAGCGTCTGCACCGCCGGGTTGAAGCTCTGGATGCCGATCTCGAACTGCAGCGCGCCGTGCGGGAATTTGCTGATGCCCTCTTTCAGTGCGTCCGGCAGGTGGTCCGGCACCAGCTCGAAGTGGGCGTAGACCGGATCGTCCGGATTCGCCTCCAGCTTATCGAGGAAGAACTGCATGATCTTCAGGCTGGTCTTGATATTCAGGTTGAAGGTGCGGTCGACGAACTTGAACAGCCGCGCGCCGCGCGCGTGCAGCGCCTCCATCTCGGCCAGGAAGTGGTCGAGCGCGAACGGCCACGCCGTCTTGTCCAGGGCAGACAGGCAGAACTCGCACTTGAACGGGCAGCCGCGCGAGGCTTCCACGTAGATGGTGCGGTTCTTGATGTCGTCGTCGGTGTAGAGCGAGTAGGGCAGCTTGATCTCGGCCATCGGCGGCTGCACGCCGGCGTGGATCTTCATCAGCGGCTTGGGGCCGTTGAGGATCTCGCCGCACAGCTTGGGGAAGGTGATGTCGCCCCAGCCGGTGATCAGGTAGTCGGCCAGCTTGACGATTTCCTGCTCGTTCGATTCGTAGGACACCTCGGGCCCGCCCAGCACCACCGTCACGTGCGGCGCCACGCGCTTGAGCATGGCCACGACCTTGGTGGTCTCCTCGACGTTCCAGATATAGATGCCGAAACCGACGATCTTCGGCGCGTGCGCCAGGATGCGTTCGACGATCTCGGTGGTCTTGGCGCCGATGACGAATTCCTGCAGGCGTGTCTGTTCCTGCAGCTCGCCCATGTTCGCCAGAAGATAGCGCAGGCCCAGCGAGGCGTGGGTGTAGCGGGCGTTGAGGGTGGTGAGCAGGATGGACATGGCGGGTGTGCGGATCGGCGAAACCGCTATTTTACGCTTTCGTACCGTGCGCGCCCTGGGTTGCCGAGTTGGCATGTTATTATTTATAACTTATTACTAACTTGGCAATCGTCGTCCATGAATAAAAAAATACTGGTCGGATCGCTCGCCGGAGGCGCGGTGGTGCTGGCCGCGGTAGCCGCTTACCGGCTCCTGGGCTGGAATCTCATGGGGGACGTCAACAGCTTGAAGCTGGACTTGTCCCGGCCGGACGCGCTGGTGATGACCAGGAGCCTGTCGTCGCTGCCGCGCGACCTGCTGACGGTGCCGCTGGCGCGCGACGTGCTGCGCGAGGAATTCCTGTTCTACTACGAGCAAAGCGAGGACCGGCTGGGCCTCAAGGGCAGCCTGCGGCGCATCGCCTACGAACATGAACTGGGCTGGGGCGACCAGCTGCTGCGCATGGTGCTGGACCAGCCGGCGGAAGTGGCGCTTTGGCGCGACGCCGACGGCTCGCTCAAGCACTTCGCCATCGCCGTCTCGCGCAACCAGCTGACACGCTTGCTGGAGGAAGCGGGCAAGGTCGCGCTCAAGGACACGCAAATGAGCGTGGCCGGCGAGCTGCGCGTCGACGGCGACAAGGTGCCGGTGTATGCGCTCAACTACGCCTACAACCGCACCATGCTGTTCGCCGCGCACGGCCAGCGGCTGGTGATCCTGTCGCATCCCGGCATGCTGTATGGCGGCGCGCAGGGCAAGAGCGCCGACAGCGCGGCCGGCAAGACCGTCGCCAGCCTGCTGGCATCGGACCAGTCCAAGCAGAACATCTTCCATCCGCAGTTCCATCTCGACCAGGCGGCGCCGGATGGCCACAGCATCGCCGTCAAGGCGGACTTCCTGTCCTTCGGCTACCAACCCTTCTTCGGCGCGCTGGAGGCGCTGCGCTTCGACTTCACCAAGGGCGCCTGGCGCTCGGAGGTGCTGGTCAACGCGGACAAGCTGCACAAGGGCGGCTACGACAACGCCGCCTTGTGGCCGGTGCTGCCGAACGATCCGAGCGCCTGCTTCAGTGTGCCGGTGGACTGGGACGCGCTGCAGCCCATGCTCAAGAAAATGAGCGGCAAGACCTCGGAACCGGTGCTGCCGCTGGCAACCCAGTTGCAAGGCCCGGCCGCCGCGTGCTGGTACGGCGGATCGCGTTTGCATACGCCGGTGTTCGTGGCGACGCGCCAGCCAAATGCGGGCGGCGAGGCGCTGTACGGCAGCCTGTTCACGGCGGCCATCGGCGGCAAGGACGCGGTGCGCAAGACCGAAGCGAAGGGCGTCACGCGCTGGGAGCGCACCTTGGCGACCGCGATGGGCGAGGCCAAGCCGGCGCTGGCGGTGGCGGGCGACACGGTGGTCTTCTCCGCCGATGGCAAGCTGGTGGACCAGGTGCTGGCGGTGCGCCGCAAGCAGGCGCCGGCCGCCTCCGATCTGCTGCCGGATGCCGGCCATACGGTGGGTCTGATCGCGCCGGCCTCGCTGGCGCAGCTGATCGAGCGCGAAGCCTACGACACGCTGCCGGCCGCTCATGAGCCGGTGCTGCGTGCCGCGGCCAATGAACATCTGGCGCCGCGCCTGGCCGCGCTGAAGAAGTATCCGCCGTACAGCATGGTGCTCAAGCGCCTGCCGGCCAGCGGCACCGCATGGGAAACGCTGGAATGGCAAGCGGTCCAGCGATGATGCAACGGCGTTCCGCGTTGCGCTGGCTGGCGTGCGCCGGCGCGGCGGCCGCTTCCCCTGCCTGGGCCTTGCGCCAGGGCGAGGAGGCGACCACGCGGCTGTCGCAGGCGCAGAGCCGCGCCTTCCAGGCGTGGATGCTGCGCATCATCACGGCGCAGATCGAACGCGGGCCGTCGCCGCGCTGGACCCACCGCGACTGCGCGGGCCTGGTGCGCTTCGCCGTCAACGAGGCGCTGGCCGTGCACGATGCGCGCTGGCTGCGCGCCAACGGCATCGCCAGCGACCGCCGCCTGCCGCCCGAACTGGAGCTCGACGCCAGCCAGGCCGCGCTGCGCAACCGCTGGGTCCAGACCGGCGGCACGGTCGGCCACTTCGTCACCGCGCTGGCGCTGGTGCAGCACAACAGCCGCTTCGTCGCGCGCGAAATCAGCCAGGCGCTGCCCGGCGACCTGCTGTTCTTCGACCAGGGCGACGAACAACACCTGATGGTCTGGATGGGGGCGAGCATCGCCTACCACACCGGCACCGTTACTCCCGACGACAATGGTCTGCGGACCGTCGATATCAAACAACTCACGACCTGGAAGGACACGCGGTGGCAACCTGCGTCCAACAATCCCAATTTCGCCGGTGTATTCCGGCTGTCATTTCTGTCATGAAGCTGCTGCTCACCAGCGTGCTGTCCCTGTTCCTGATCGGAAGCGCCGTGGCGCAGCCGGAGCCGAGCTATTACACGCCGTTCAAGGGCGAGCCGTTCTTCCTGCTGTCCGACGCCACCTACGGCAGCGCCGACGAGGCGCGCGTGCGCCTTGAGGTGCCGGGGCGCGACATGGGCCGCATGAATCTCGAAGCCTATTCCGGCGCCGACATCGTGCTGTACCGCGTGCCCGAGCCAATGGCCTTCCTGAAGAAGCAGCCCAACCTGCACCGCATCCAGGTGGAGGGCAATTTCCAGGGCGAGGGCCTGGCCAACACGCTGAGCTTCTTGTGGGACAGCTGGTGGAAGCAGTCGCGCCTCTTCTGGCGCAAGCTGTTCTCGGCCGAAGCGCGCCTCTCGGTGACCAGCGAGCATCCCAAGCTGGCCACCAACGTCGCGATCCGCCGGCCGACGGTGTTCGCCAATAATCCGCAGTACAAACCGATCAAGGGCATGGAGCTGGTCGACAGCTTCCGCTATCCGATCTGGCAGGCCGCGCCGATCGCGCCGCCCAAGGGCGTGAAGCTCGACGGATCGAGCAGCGACTTCGTGGTCCCCGGCGCCGGCAATGTCATGATCCCGCTCGGCAAACGCAAACCGGGCCTGTACCTGGTTGAAGCCATCATCGGCCAGCATCGCGCCACGACATTGGTGTTTGTGTCGGACACGATGGCCGTGACCAAGGTGTCGTCCGGCCAGATGCTGGTGTGGGCCGCGCGGCGCGACAACAGCGCCGCCGTCGCCGGCGCCAATGTGGCCTGGACCGACGGCACCGGCGTGCTGCAATCGGCCACCACCGGCGCCGACGGCGTGGCGTCGATGGAGCGCGGCAGTCCCGAACATACCTATGTGCTGGGCGAGGACCGCGCCGGCGGCGTGTTCGTGTCCGAGAACTTCTACTACGACAGCGAGATCTATAACACCAAGCTGTATGCCGTCACCGACCGGCCGCTGTACCGGCCCGGTGATGAGGTCAATGTCAAGTTCATGGGGCGGGAGTTTATGTCGGCGCGCGCCTCGCAGGCCGCGGCTGCGGCGCCCATCGGCCTGACCGTGTTCGATCCGAACGGCACACCGCTGCTGACGCAAACGCTGCAGCTGTCGGGCGAGACCGGCGCCGACACCCGCTTCCGCCTGCCGGAGCAGGCCACCGCCGGCGGCTACGAGCTGCGCTTCACCTACAAGGACGGCGTCTACGGCGCGGCCTTCCGCGTGGCCGAATACATCAAGCCTCACTTCGAGATCAATATTCAGCCGTCCAAGCCGGAGTTCAAGACCGGCGAGGCGGTCAAGGGCAGCATCTCGCTGCGCTACCCGGACGGCAAGCCGGTGAAGAACGCTTCGATGACGCTGTCGCTGCGCAGCCAGCAAAACAGTATGGTGGATGGCGAACTGCGATACAGCGGCTTGTTCCCGGTGTCGCTCAAGACCGAGGAAGTGGTCAGCGACAGCAGCGGCAATGTGGACTTCTCGCTGCCGCCGGCCGCCGATCCTTCGCGCTACATCCTGACCGTGCTGGCTACGGACGGCGCGGCCTACCGCGTCAAGGTCACGCGCGAGCTGATGATCGAGCGTTCCAGCACCACCTATACCTTGAAGCCATCGCGTCAGTTCTCCGATCCGGGGCAGAAGGTGCATTTCGACCTGGTGGCCGACGGCCAGGGTTCGGCGCGCCCGGTGCGCTGGGAGATGGTGCAGCTGGAGCGGCAGACCAAGACGTCCGGCGCCTTCGATCCGGCCGCCAAGGGATGGGACGTGACCTTCCCGGATTCCGGTTCCTACCAGCTGTCGCTGCGCGACGAGCGCGGCAACCTGCTGGCGGCGGCCAGCCATTGGGTCAGCGGCGACGGTGTGCAGGCCACGCCGGGCAGTATCGAGATTGTGCTGGACCGCGCGCGCTATCGCCCTGGCGAGACGGCCGAGGCGCTGATCACCTTCTCCGACAAGGTGGACCAGGCGCTGCTCACGCTGGAGCGCGACAAGGTTGAACAATATGGCCTGATGGCCGGCAGCGCCGACTGGTACAAGGCGCAGCGCGTGGGACCCAAGCAGTGGCGCGTGCGGATACCGGTGAAAGAGGAGCATGGCCCCAACATGACCTTCTCGGTGGCCTACACACGCAATGGCGATTTCGTGTTCGAGAACGCCGGCCTGCAGGTGATCGAGCCGCGCATCGCGCTGCAGTTCAAGACCGACAAGGAGGTCTACCAGCCCGGCGAGAAGGTGACGCTGGACGTCAAGGCCACGCTGGACGGCAAGCCGCTGAGCACCATGGTGGCGCTGGGCGTGGTCGATGAGATGATCTACGTGCTGCAGCCGGAGATCGCGCCGGAGATCGGCGACTTCTTCTACCACCCGCGCCGCAACAATGTACGCACCACGGCCAGCCTGTCGTTCATCAGCTACGACATGGCGCAGGGCCGCAGCGGCGGGGCGCCGGCGCGCCACAACTACAATGAGCGCGGAGTCAAAGTGCTGGAGCGGCCGCGCCGCGACAACATCGACACGGCCTACTGGGCGCCGTCGCTGAAGACCGATGCGGACGGCAACGCGCGCATCAGCTTCACCATGCCGGACGCGCTGACCCGCTGGCGCATCACGGGCCGCGCGATGGATGCGCAAGGACGCGTGGGCCAGCGCACCGGCTATCTGCGCTCTGACAAGAACTTCTACGCCAAGTGGACCGCGCCTGACTGGATGCGTGCCGGCGACGCGCCACGCGCCACGGTGGCGGTGTTCAACCAGACCAGCGCCGCGCAGACGCTGGAAGTTATCCTGTCCGGCGGCACGCAGCCGAAGACCGAGAAGCTGAGCGCCAAGCCGGGCGTCAATTA
Source organism: Duganella vulcania (assembly GCF_009857655.1). Classification (NCBI taxonomy): domain Bacteria; kingdom Pseudomonadati; phylum Pseudomonadota; class Betaproteobacteria; order Burkholderiales; family Oxalobacteraceae; genus Duganella; species Duganella vulcania. The sequence continues at coordinate 5,083 of NZ_WWCX01000099.1, read as the reverse complement.
TGTCGAGTTCCCGCTGGCGGCGGTCTCCGGTGCCTTGCGCCTGGAGCTCAAGCAGGACGGCAAACTGGTCGACGCGCTGGACACCACGATGCAAACCCTGCCTGCGGCCTGGCTCAGCCCCCGCACGCTGACCTTGCCGCTGACCGGCTCCGAGACAGCATTCAAGCTGCCGGCCGATGCGCGCAATATCCGCGTCTCGTTCGCACAGGGGGCGGCCAGCCACTTCGCGCGCATCGCCGATGACCTGATCGAATACCCATACGGCTGCGTGGAGCAGACCGCGAGCCGCCTGATTCCGTTGACGCTGGCGCTGCAAAGCATGCCGCCGGACGCCACGCAGCTGCGCGAACGCCTGCAGGCCACGCTCACCGCGCAGCGCCTGCGATTGGTGGCGATGGCCGGACCCAACGCCGTATTCGGCTGGTGGGGCAACGCCACGGCGGGCAGCGCGCTGATGACGGGTTACGCCTATTACGCCGACTGGTACGCGTCGCGCGCATTGCGCATCGAGCTGCCGCCAGAGCACTGGAATAGCCTGCTGACGGTGTACAGTGAACAGGGCCTGAAGGATGCGCCGATCGACCGTGCGCTGGTGCTGTGGATGGCCCGCGATATCGGCCTGCCCACCAAGACCCTGGCCTCGGGCCTGGTCGACGACATGGCCGCCGTCACCTTGGCCGGCAAGCCGCATGCAGGCGGCGATACCAGCAGCCTGCTGCTTGGCGCCGGCGACGACCGCGAAGCGCAGGCGATGGCGGTTGGCTTGACGTCGGTGGTCGCAAGCCAGAACGGCGTGGCGTTGCCGCCGGCCCTGCAGCAGCAGGTCACCGCCGCGTGGAGTGTGTTGCGCTCGTCGAAGGCGCCGGTGGCGCAAGCCTTGCTGATGCTGGCCGGCGAAGTGCCGGCGTCGCAGGCCGACGCGGTACTGGCCAGCGTTCGCGCGGACATGCCGACGCTGGACCGTTCGATGACGCTGTTGTGGGTACAGAAAAAACTGGGCGGCGCATCGTTCGGCAAGGCGCCGGCGCTGGCGTTGGACGGCCCATGGAAAAAACAGGAGAGCCGCAGCGGCCAGCCGGTCTGGCGCTGGAACGACGCCAAGGCCCTGCCGGAGCAGCTCAAGTTGGCGGCGGCATCGGGGGCCGCGCCTGCGGGCACGGTGGCCGTGGTGCAGTACGACAGCCGCGCAGCGGAGGCATCCACCTTGCCGGTCACGGTCGAACGCCGCATCCTGCGCATGAAGCAGGGCAAGGACGGCTACACCACGGAGTTGGTCAAGCCGGGAGAGGCGCTCAGCACCGCCGAACTGTATCTGGATGAGATCACGCTGAAGCCAGCGCCCGGAACCAAGCATCGCTTTGGCTTGCTGGAAGTGGCGCTACCGCCAGGCGCGATGGTCGAATCAAGCACCTGGGGCATGGTGATGGCGGGCGAAAAACCGACGCCGCTGGAGCGCGCGCGTCACGTCGAGCGCCGCGACGGTTACGCGGTGCCGGTCGATCCGCTGGAGGAGGCCGTGACGGTGCGCCACCTGCTGCGCTTTGCACAAAAGGGTAGTTACGTGCTGCCACCGACCCGCTTCCACCGCATGTATCAGCCGGAGCAGAAGGCGCTGGAAGGCGGCAAGACCATGCGCGCGTTGAAGGTGGAATGATGCGCAAGTCGGCGCTTTCCCGCGTGCTGCGTCCTGCGGCTGTATTGGCCATACTGGCCGTGCAGCCGTTGGCCGTGTCGTCGCGGGCGGCGTCGCTGGACGTGGCTTGGTGGCGCGACGGCAAAACCGAAGTGCTCCAATTGCGGCAGGGCGGCCCGGCACCGCAACCGTTCGATGGCAGCCGCCAGGTGCCGCTGGCCAGCTTGTGGAAGCTGTTCGTCTATATATATGCGGACGACAGCCATGTGCCGATGCCGGACTATCGCTGCGGTGGACGCGATCCCGAAGAAGTCTATTGCTGCGAGGCGGGGCAGAGCATAGGCCGCGATGCGGCGCTGGCGCAGTCCTGCGGCCCGTTCTTTTCGCCACGCCGGCTGATGATCGCGCCGGCGCCGTGGCGGGATTATTGGACGCGCCGTCTTGGTGCGGCTCCCTCCGGCGAATTCGCGTGGCTGGCCGATCCCGCGCAGCTGACACCGGAACGGCTGGTGCGGCTCGACAGCCTGCTGCGCGCGCTGTCCAGCATACCGGCCACCAGCCGCGCCGACGCCGAGGCGGCGCTGCTGCGCGTGGTGCTGGACGGGCGTGGCGCCGGCACTGCGCGCTGGTTCGGCAGCCAGTTGCGGGTGAAGACCTATTCCTGGCATAAGCCTGTACAAGCGGGCAGGGAGCGCGAACGCCTCGGCGGCGCGGCGGGCTGGCTGGCCGACGGCACGCCGGTGTGGTTCGGTGGCGCAGGCGGCAGCAGCAACGTGCTGCAGCAGTGGGCGCCGCGACTGGCCGCCAGTCTGCCGCCGCTGCAGGCTGCCGAGGACAGCGGTTGCGTCGTCGTCGATTACTTCAAGCGCTATCCGATCAGCAGCGTGCGCGGCGCGGATGGTCCGGCTGCGGCGGGGCCGCTCAATGGCCGCTTCCAGGTGCGCTTCGAAAACGGCAAGAACCTGGCCTTGCGCAGCGCGGGCGAGATGATGCTGCAAACCGGCGGTGACGGCCGTCCGCAATTGCGCGGCCGCTTCGGCGTCAATGAATACGTGGCGCGGGTGATCGACCGCGAAGCCAGCGCCGACGAGCCGGAAGCCGCCAAGGCGTTGGCCATCGCCGCGCGCAGCTATCTGCGGCAGAACGCGCAGAGCGTGGCCGGCTGCCAGCAGATCGCCGACAGCAGCGCGACGCAGCGCGTCAGCCCCAGTCCCGCCACACCGGCGGCGCTGGCCATCGCGCGCTGGACCGACCAGTTGATCGTCGACGGCGTGCCGGTGCGATATCACCGCGACCTGCCATCCGATGGCACGCTGGTGTGGACCGATGCGGTCCGGCAGGCGAAGCAGGGCAAGCTTTACGATGAATTGCTGGCGGCGGCCTATCCCGGCGGCGCGCTGAGCACCGCTGGCAACGCCGGCGTGCGCTGCAAGCGCCTGGGGCAGAACGAGGAGTGGCTAGCGCGCGCCCTGCCACGCTGGCAGCGCGTGCTGCTGGGAGAGGCTGGTTATGAGGCGCCGGCGCAGCCGCCATTGGTCTGCGCGCTGGCCTCCGGCGCGCCGTACTCGGAGCAGTCGCGCAACCGCATCTTCATGCGCCCGCTGACCACGCGCGAAGACCGCATCACGCTGGCCCATGAATACCTGCATCTTGGTCTGCGCCGCCACCCGCGCGGCCAGGATGAAGACTATGTCGAGCGCTTGGCGCGCCGGCTGGTCGACCTTAACCTGGAGACGCTGTGATTCCCCGCATCCGATTGCTCAACGCCGCCGCGCTGCTGCTGGCATGCCAGCTGGCGCACGCGCAGGACAAAAGCATGACCACACCGATAGGCGGCTGGAACCGCGCCGGCCTGACCGATCGTTCGGAGGAGCTGGCGGTCAATTACCCATACGCGCTGGTGGACCGTGGCGCGCAACGTGGACGGCGCATGATCCAGGGGCAGCTTGATAAAGCGGGCAAGGGCAGGGCTTTCCATAAGCTGGTGGTCAACGGTAATCCGACGCCTTTGTACACGGACGAGGATGGCCGCTACGCCCGCGCGTATTCGTTCGGCTCCGGATCCAACAGCGTGGAGATCCGCTCATCGGACGGCAAGCCAGTCAAGCGCGGGCAGTTTTATGAGGCAGACCGCAGCAAGCCGCAGCCGATGATACGCATCATCGCCGCGTGGGACGACAGCCAGGCGGAAGTCGACCTGCACGTGATTACGCCGGACGGCCAGCACGCGTTCTTTGGACAGCCGGCGCTGAGCAACGGCGGCGGCCTGGATGCCGACACCGTCGATGGGCCTGGCCCGGAGAACTTCGTGATGACGTCGCCGATGCACGGCTTGTATCAGGTGTGGATAAATTACTGGGGCAACTTCGGCGCCGACGGCTATCACTTCGACGAGAACACGCGGCAGAGGCCCGTCATCACCAGCCGCATCACGCTGGTCTTCAATGAGAACACCCCGCGCGAGCGGCGCGAATCGTTTGTCGTGCCCTTGCGCGGTATCGGCGAGCTTACGCTCGTCAAAACTTTCAGGTACTGAGCATGAATCTGCGCTGGCCATCGTTATTGTTAATGTTATTACCGCTTTGGGCGCAGGCCCAGGTCACCATCGATTCGCCCAAGGGCGGCTGGCGCAATTCCGCCGGCGCGCGCGAGGAATATACGCAGCCGGTGCATTATCCCGCGGCTTCGGTCAGCCTGCAGCCGGGCCAGAGCGAAACGGCGCAGATACGCGGCCGTATCGCCGGCGCGCCCAAAGGCAAGCCGGCCACGCTGGTGGTCAACGGCGTGGCGATGCCGTTGGAAGTGGCGGAGGATGGCACATATGGACGGCCGTATGGTTTCGGCAGCGGCTCCAATAGTGTGGAAGTGCGCGCGCCGGACGGCAAGAGCCGCGCCCGCACGCAGTTTGTCGACAGCTACCAGGGGAAGACCCAGGCGCGCTTGCGGGTGGTGCTGTCCTGGGATAGCGCCGGCACCGATCTCGATCTGCATGTTGTGACCCCGGACGGCGGTCACGCCTGGTACGGCAATCGCGTATTACCAGACGGCTCGGCGCTGGATGTGGACGTGACGACCGGCTACGGGCCGGAGATCTTTTCCAGCGCCTCGCCGCAGAAGGGTAACTATCACGTCTACGTCAATTACTTCGGCAGCGGCGCTGACACGTCCACACTCACCGTGGCACGGGTCTCCATCATCACCAATGAAGGCACGCCGCGTGAAAGGCTGCAAACCTATCAAGTGCCGATGCGCGCAGCTGGCGAGCTGACGCTGGTGAAATCATTCGTGTTCCCGTAAATAGCCCTTGCGGAACCCGCACTCGCTTTGCTATAGTTCGCCCCCTCGCAGAACACAGCACATGTTGCTGAGTGAAACGAGAAAAAAGAAGGGGTTGACGAAACGATCTAAACGCTTCATACTCTTTCTTCTTCGCTGACGGACACAACGCTT